>LFSE01000018.1 GCA_001513075.1 Clostridiales bacterium DTU074
TTATTCTGGAGGTGCTGGTGATCGGTGCTCCACCTTTATTGTATCTCTTGGTAAAAAGAATTAATATAACGCAGACCGTTCGGCTAAACAGAACAGGGCTTAAAGAGCTGCTCCTGGTTCTGGGGATGGCGGGGTTTGGCTATGGCATAGTATCCTTTATAAATTTAATCTGGTATTGGATACTGAGCCATTTCGGGACACCGGTTGTGCCCGAGCTTCCATCCATCAACAATGGTAGCCAATATATGAAAGCCCTGCTGGTGGTGGCTTTGACTCCTGCTGTGGTTGAGGAGTATTTGTTCAGAGGTGTGATTTTAAGAGGGTATGAAAGGCTTGGGACAAGGGCATCGGTTGTTGTTTCAGGTCTGCTTTTTGCCTTTCTTCATCTGCGCCTTTCAAATATACCGGCTATTATCTTCCTTGGTATAATGATAGGTTATGTGGTTGTAAGGACCAATTCAATTTTTGCCGGTGTATTATACCACTTTACGCAAAATGCCATATCCATATCATTTATGTATTTGCAAGCAGCAGCCGCTGAGTATCTCCAAGGCGCGGGAGCGGTACAGGCAGAGATGGGCGATATACCGCCACAAATGTGGATGGCTTTTATCATGGTTTGGGGTCTGATAGCCATATTTTCCCTGGGACTTTTTCTGCTGTGTGCCATTGCCCTTCATCGTGTAACTCAGTTTAAGGCAGGCATAGAATATCAAAGGGCCTTTGAGAAGAAAAGGCCTACATTTAAAGAGATGCTGCCCATAGTTGCAGCCGGCGTAATTATTGCGATAATGCTGTGTATTGAGGTTATTGCCATGACCGGCGGTTTACAGGGCATGTATACTCAAAAATTCACAAATTATTCATACATTATGCAAAATCTTTTGCTATAATGTTAATAAAAATGATAGCCGTATTTAACAATTTATAAAACAATGGGGGGATACAGTTGGTTCAGGTTATAAATTTGACAAAGCGGTACGGCCAGCATGTAGCTGTTGATCAAGTGAGTTTTACCGTGGAAAAAGGCGAGATTGTAGGCTTTTTAGGTCCGAACGGAGCGGGGAAGACCACTACCATGAACATCATTACCGGCTATATATCTGCAACCGAAGGTTCAGTTAAGGTAGATGGCTTTGACATTCTTGAAGAACCCGAGGAAGTAAAGAAGAGAATAGGGTATATGCCGGAGTTTCCACCCCTCTATTTGGATATGACGGTGCAGGAATACCTAAATTTTGTAAGCGATATAAAGAAGATAGACCGTAAAACAAAAAAACAAAGCATGGAAAAGATAATGGACATGGTCAAGATCGGCGATGTCCGCAAGAGATTGATCAAAAATCTGTCAAAAGGGTACAGGCAAAGGGTTGGCTTGGCCCAGGCATTAATAGGTGCACCTCCGGTTCTCATACTGGATGAGCCTACGGTAGGTTTGGATCCCAAGCAGATCATTGAAATACGCAATCTCATTAAAGAATTGGGAAAGGATCATACTATTATATTGAGTTCTCATATTCTGCCGGAAGTCAGTGCGGTTTGCGAACGGGTGTTGATAATAAACAAGGGGAAAATTGTTGCCAGCGATACCCCCGAGAACCTGTCCAAACGTCTGGGGGATACGGGAAGGTTGTCGGTCAGGGTGGCCGGCCCCGAGAGACAGGTTGTCAAATTGTTAAGGGAGCTTCCGGGGGTAAAAAGTGTTGATTCCACCGGTGCTAAGGAGCCCGGAACAGTTGATCTGCTGGTAGAAGCTGAGAAAGATATCGATATACGCAGGCCCCTGTTCCATGCCTTGAGCCGGGCTGAATACCCGATTCTGCAAATGAAGCCCATCGATCTGACTCTGGAAGAAATATTCCTGCAGGTAACAACTGAAGAGAGGGAGGTTTCCTAAATGCTAGCGGTATTGAGAAGGGAATTAAAGGCATATTATTTGTCACCGACCGGATATATTTTTATGGGGTTTTTCCTACTACTATCGGGATTTTTCTTCGCATTCTCCAATTTGTTTACGGCCAGCCCAAGCTATCTCGGTGTGTTGGGAAGTATAACATTTATTTTCCTGATTGTTGTTCCGATACTGACCATGAGACTTTTGTCGGAAGAGAGCCGACAAAAGACTGATCAGCTTCTTCTCACTAGCCCTTTGAGCGTAACGGGGATGGTGTTGGGCAAATATTTTGCTGCTGTAGGGGTATTTTTGATAACCCTGCTTATAACCTGTATTTATCCGATAATTTTAAGCTTCTTTGGTACTATAGCGGTATGGGAAATTGTCGGCGGCTATGTTGGTTTCTTCCTGCTGGGCTCGGCATTCATTGCGGTTGGTCTGTTTGTATCTTCAATGACCGATAATCAGGTTATCGCTGCCGTTGTTACTTTTAGCGCTCTTTTGTTCCTTTGGATATTGGACTGGATTATTGAGGGGTTGCCCACCGACAGGGTTTCGGGAATAGTTTTTGCTTGTTTACTGGTTGCCGGAGCGGTGGCCCTTGTGTATTTTTCAATCAGGAATATATATGTTTGTATCGCTGTTGCCTTAGTAGGTCTGGGCATTGTAGCAGTGCTGTATTTTACGAATGAGTTTTTATTCGACGGCTTAATTGTCAGAGTTTTGGAATGGTTCTCATTACTCAAGAGATATGATAATTTTACGCTGGGGATTCTGAGTTTAAGCCCAATAGTGTATTATATAAGCTTTTCTTCCATATTTGTGTTCTTAACGGTACGAATGATCGAGAAGAGAAGATGGAGTTAATAAGGGGGGAGACGGGTAATGAAGTTTGGTTTAAAAATTAACTTTGCCAGCATAAGGAATTCGTTTAAAAACAAGAAATTTAAATATGGCGGCTATGCGACACTGATGACGGCAGTCGTTATTGCCATTGTCATAGTAATAAACCTGGTGGTGGATCAGATTAACTGGAAGGCGGATTTGACGCAGAACCAGATGTTTTCCCTCTCCGAGCAGACTTATAAGGTGCTTGATAACCTTGAGCAGGATATTAAGATAATTGGCTTGTATGAGACCGGGAAAGAGGAACGCGTTGTTACCGAAATCATAGATCGGTATCTGGCTCGATCAAAAAGGATCACCTATACTACAATAGATCCCGAGCGATATCCTCAGTTGGTTGCGAAATATGAGAAGGACGGCCAGTCTCTGAGTACGGGAAGCCTGATAGTAGAAAGCGGCGACCGCTATAAAATAATCAATCGCTACGACCTGGTGAATTACAGCTTCAGCAATACTTCCGGTCAATTTCAGGCTCAATCCCTGGCAGCGGAGCAAAGGCTTACCGGAGCCATACTGTACGTAACCGCTGAAGATCTGCCAGTGGTCTATTTGCTGGAAGGCCACGGCGAGGACAGTTTGCCCTATGATATAACCAAGCAGCTTGAAATAGAAAACTTTACAACCGAGAGTCTAAATCTCCTAACCGAAGACGCGGTGCCTGAGGATGCCCATTCAGTGATTATCTTCTCTCCAAAGAGGGATCTTACCAAGGATGAGGAAGAGAAGCTTAGAAAATATATGGAAAACCAGGGCAGGGCGATATTTATAATGCAATATTTAAACCAAGAACTGCCCAACTTCCAGTCACTGCTAAAGAGCTATGGTGTAACCATAGACCGCAGCGTGGTGATAGAGGGTGACAACAGCATGCATGCGGGCAATCCTCTTTACTTGGTGCCCGAGTTGGGGAGCCACAGCATTGTAAGCCCCTTGAAATCGGGGCAGATGTATATGTTGGTTCCCGGAGCCCAGAGCATACAGATTCTTGACGTAAAGAAGCGTTCGCTGAAAATAGAACCCTTGCTTGTAACCTCCGAAAATTCATGGGCAAAGGTCAACATGGAGTCAGCAACCCTTGAGAAGGAAGAGGGTGATTTGGAAGGGCCCTTTAACATAGCGGTTGCCATAACCGATGAAATTTATGAAGGCAATGAAAAGAAGGAGACAAAGCTGGTAGTTGTAGGTAATGCAGAGTTTTTGAGCTACAATCTGGTTTCCCAGGTGCCAGGCAATGCAAATTTCCTGTTGAATAGTTTGAACTGGCTACAGGACAGGGAAGAAAATATATCCATACGTCCCAAGAGCTTGACGGTACCACGCCTTAACATCAAAGCTTCACAGCAGTTGATTCTTGCTGGTGTGGTTATAATCTTGATTCCGCTGGCCATACTCGCATCAGGTTTAATTGTATGGTTGAGGAGGAGGCATCTATGAAAAAGCGACAACGGAATGCTATTGTCATGGTGGTTGCCTTGGCCCTGCTGGCTGGTGCGTATTTGTATATGATAAACCGGCCTGCACCCGAGCCTCAGGCGGGGGACGAGAAGATAGAGATATCAAAATTTGATAAGGACAGTATTGTAAAGATGGTATTGGAGTCTGAGGAAGGTACTTTGACACTGGAAAAAAAAGACGACAACTGGTCTGTTGCCGAATTCTCCCAGCCGGTTGAGCTAAGGAAAGTTGCTGTTGACGATATTGCCTATAGCTTTGCCAGCCTTTATGCCGAAAGAATAGTGGAGGAAAATCCGAAGGATTTGTCCGTGTATGGCTTGGATAAGCCTGCCGTTACCGCCAAGGCTTATCTCGAGGATGGGACCGTCAAAGTTCTGTACCTTGGGAACAAAACGCCGGCTGGTAATACCTACTATTTAATGGCCGAAGGCGATCCCAAAGTTTATACCGTATGGATGAACCATGGCGAGCATTTCCACTATAAACTGTCGGATATCAGGGAGAAAAAACTGGCAGAGATTAATACCCAGGAAATGACATATCTGAAATTAGCGCGTAAGGATATGCCGGTAATTGAGATAGTGAGCAACGAAGATCGGACTGAAGAGGAAATCCAGTTCAACTTTGGTTTATGGCGGATGGTCCAGCCCTACGCCTTTCCCAAAGGGATAGATTCGGACAAGTTTGATAAGATGTTACAGGCAATATCCTCTGTGGCTATAAAGGATATTGCTGATAACCATGCATCGGATCTGGCAAAATACGGCCTGGATGAACCTGAAGCTGAACTGCTTGTAAAGGATAAGGAGAATACCCTCCACCTGTTCTTCGGTGATGATACTGAGGATGGAAAGTATGTCTATTTCAGGACAGCAGATGATAATACGGTGTATACCGTTGAGAAGAGCAAGACCGAATTTCTTAAGACAAAACCGTTTGAGATTGTAGAAAAATTTGCATATATTGTCAACATCGATAATGTGGACAAGATAATCGTGGAGGGACGTGGAAAAACCCATGTTTTAACCCTTACAAGGACAACCAAAGAGGCCGAAGAGGAAGATGAAGAGGATGAGGTCATAACAACGTATAAAGTGGACGGGAAAGAGGTAGAGGAAAAGCCTTTCAAAAAGTTTTACCAGAGCTTAATTGGCCTTTTGGTTGATGCTGAAAACGATCGGGAGCTGGAAGAACAGCCGGATGTGAAAACCACTTTCTTTTTAAATAAAGGTTCAGTACGGGAAATGTATGTGAATTATGTTCCCTATGATAACGATTTTTATGCGGTATTTTTGAACGGACAGTCCGAATTCGTGATATCAAGGCGGCAGGTTAACAAGATGCTGGATGATTTGGAAGCCCTGATCCGCGGAGACCTGGTGGAAGACTGATAGTATAACAGCCTGTAAAACCTCTTCGATAAGCTGTTGGCGAATCGAAGAGGTTTTTACATATTGCATGCTTTTCCAATATGAAGATGAATTGGTTCAGAAAATGTGATAAAATAGCCTTGAAAATATTTTGTGAAAGGGGATGGAATGCATGGGGAAGAAGGCATTAATTGTACGGGGGGGTTGGGATGGACACCAACCCGTGGAGGTCTCGGAGCTTTTTCGCGATATATTGGTTGAGGAAGACTTTGAGGTAGAAATTTCCGAGACTTTGGATGCCTTTCTAGATGCAGAAAAGCTGAAAGCTCTTGACCTTATCATTCCTATATGGACCATGGGAAGTATAAAAAATGAACAGGTTGAGCCGGTAATGGAAGCGGTAGCCAGCGGCGTAGGACTTGCCGGCTGTCATGGCGGCATGTGTGATGCTTTCAGGGAGTGTGTTCAATGGCAATTTATGACGGGCGGACAGTGGGTTGCTCATCCGGGCGGCGACGGAGTGGAGTACATGGTAAATATTAAAAGAGGATCCAGCCCAATAGTGGAAGGAATTGAAGATTTTCTGGTAAAAAGCGAGCAGTATTATCTACATATTGATCCGGCCATTGAGGTTCTGGCTACCACCCGCTATCCGACTGTAGACGGGCCCCATGCTGCCAATGGACAGGTGGACGTCCCGGTAATTTGGACCAAGCGGTGGGGAATGGGAAGGATATTCTATTGTTCTTTAGGTCATCATGCTGATGTGCTTGAGCCCGAGCCCGTAAGGACCATTATGCGGAGAGGATTTCTCTGGGCAGCTGAAGGAAAGGAAATAGCTCAAAAGAAGAGAGAAGCCGTCTCCATGGAAGCAATGAAGCGTATGTTTTGATGGGATGATTAAACAGCAATTTTAAGAAAGGGATGATATTTTGGATAAGGTAAAAATAGGAGTCGTAGGATGCGGCAACATAAGTTCCATTTATTTAAAAAATTGCAGTCAGAGGTTTAAAATCCTCGAGGTGGTTGCCTGTGCGGATATCATACCTGAAAGGGCAAAGGCCCTGGCCGAGGAGTTCAATATACCCAGGGTATGCTCGGTAGATGAGCTGCTTAATGATCCTGAAATTCAGATCGTGGTAAATCTTACCGTTCCCAAGGCCCATGCCGAGGTTTGCCTGGCAGCCCTGGAAGCCGGGAAAAACGTGTATGTTGAAA
>LFSE01000136.1:0-13750 GCA_001513075.1 Clostridiales bacterium DTU074
AATGACGAAAGCCGGGTGTGACCGGTTTTTGAAATAGAATAATATAAGTGCTATAATTGAGTGGGACAACAATGATTGATCCTGAGACATAAAAGAGACCTGCCTGTATAGTCTGCCATGTCAATTAACATTTTATTATAAGAGATTGTTCTTTGCTGGTTCCGAGAGGGGGCAAACCATGAAAACATGCGTGATTGGCAGTTTAAACATGGATCTGGTAGCGGTGGCTGACAGATTTCCAAAGCCCGGGGAAACCGTTATCGGGGAGGATTTTGCTACATATCCCGGCGGAAAGGGCGGCAACCAGGCCGTAGCCCTGGGACGACTGGGTGCGGATGTGCTTATGGTAGGAAAGATTGGAAGCGATTTGTTCGGACAACAGTATCTGCATAACCTTCGGGCAAACGGCGTCTCAACTGACGGTGTAAAGATACAGGAAGGTGTATCAACCGGCATTGCAGTTATAGAGGTGGACAGTACCGGGGAAAATCATATTGTTGTTGTTCCGGAAGCAAATGGCATGGTTGACAGAGCCTTCATTGATGAACATTGGGATATAATAAAAAACCGGGACATCTTTCTTTTTCAGCTGGAAATCCCCCTGGACACCGTTTTTTATGCAGTAAAAAAGCTAAAAGAAGCCGGGAAAACCATTATATTGGATCCCGCACCTGCCGGAGAATTACCCGACGAGATTTATAAACACATTGATTATATTACTCCAAATGAATCCGAGATAGAGGTGCTGACGGGCATAAAAATTGATGAGGGCAGTGCTTTGAAAAAAGCCGGCCGGAGGTTGATAGAAAAAGGAGTAAAATGTGTTGTTGCGAAGGTTGGCAGTAAAGGGGCATACCTGATAAGCCGGAATGATTTTATTCATGTTCCCGGCTTCAGTGTAAAGGCTGTGGATACCACGGCTGCCGGGGACTCTTTTAATGCAGGTTTGGCATTTGCTTTAGCCCGCGGAGATGATATACTGGAAAGCATCAGGTTTGCCAATGCCGTTGGTGCCATATCCACAACGGCCAAAGGAGCTCAATCCGCCATGCCTTCATTAAATGAAGTAGAAAGACTTATCATCCAGCAGACGAGATAAGAAGGAAATTTAATAAATTCAATAAAAAAATACCTGGAATAATGGGGAGGTATCTTATATGGGAGAAATGCTAGTAATTGACGGACCAGGGAGGATAAGCTTTGAACAGTACCAGGAGCGGGAGCTCAAGGAAAACGAGGTAAGATTGGCAACGCTTTACTCGGGAATAAGTGCAGGTACCCAGCTTACTATCTATCGGGGGACAAACCCCTATGGTAAAAAGA
The DNA here is from genome assembly GCA_001513075.1 of Clostridiales bacterium DTU074. Taxonomy (GTDB): domain Bacteria; phylum Bacillota; class Clostridia; order Caldicoprobacterales; family Caldicoprobacteraceae; genus DTU074. The sequence goes on from LFSE01000136.1 coordinate 1,324, forward strand.
AATGGAATCCCCAATTGAGATTATTTGAAGATCCGCCGGAAGGGCATTCTATATATCCGGCAAGAGGCGCCGGGGCTTACGAAGAGGTTGGAAGGGTAACAGAAGTGGGGAGCGGTGTTGAGGGTATAGAACCGGGGGATATTATATACGGTACCTGGGGTCACAAATCAACGCATATAGTAAGTGCGGATTTTGCAAAAAACCATAAGCTTCCACACGGTTTAAATCCTATAGTGGGTATATATTCACAGATGGGACCAATTGCCCTCAATGCCATATTGGATGCGGATATTCACATAGGAGAGACGGTAGCTGTATTTGGACAGGGTGTTCCGGGGCAAATAGTTACCCAAATGGCAAAATTGAACGGTGCAAGGGTTATAGCTGTGGATCTGTACGACTACAGGTTGGAATTTTCTAAAAGGTTTGGCGCTGATGTGACTTTAAACCCACGTAAATGTGATGTTGGAAGGGAAATTAAAGCTTTGACGGAGAATAAGGGTGCGGATATATGCATAGAAATTTCCGGCTCTGCTGTAGCCCTCCACGAGGCCATAAGGTCAACAACTTATAATGGAAGGGTTGTGTGCTCCGGTTTTATACAGGGCGGCGCGGATCGCCTGTATCTGGGTGAAGAATTTCACCACAACCGAGTAAATATAATCTGTTCCCAGATTGAAGCCGTTAATCCGGCAATAAGCTATCGGTGGAACCGATTACGAATGGAAAAAACAGTTATGGAGCTTGCAAAAAGCGGCAGACTGGATTTGGAAAGCCTTGTAACCCATATTATTCCGTTTAAAGAAGGTGCAAGGGCATACGATATGCTGGATAAGGGGACGGAGAAGTGTTTACAGGTGGTTCTAAAGTTTGAGGAGTAAATGTCGTGGATGCAGCAGCTCTGTGAAGGAGGAATTCAACAGAAAAACTTATATCGGGAAAAAGGTATATGAAAAGGAGGAAGGGGCAAATGAATGAATCCATGTATAAGTACATGAAGGTAGGGCTTATTCATTTCATGGCCTATCCTGACACCATGAAAGGGGAAGGACCCATACTGGAGACAATAAGGAAGATAGCTGTTGACGATTATTTCAATGCCATTGAAATTACCTGGATAAAGGACGATAAGGTAAGAGAAGAGGTCAAGAAGATGCTCGACACCTCCCATATGACGGTGGCTTACGGAGGTCAACCCAGGCTGCTGACCACGGGAATGAACATAAACGATCTTGACGACAATGCCAGAAAACGGGCTGTTGCTAACCTTAAGGAAGGCATTGATGAAGCATACTACATGGGTGCAAAGGGTTTTGCATATCTGAGCGGCAGGTATGATGAGGACAGAAAAGAGGACGCCTTTGCCGCACTGGTGGAATCTACCAAGGAGCTTTGTGCCTATGCTAAATCAAAGGGAGATTTAAAGATAGTTCTTGAAGTCTTCGACTGGGATGTGGATAAAAAGAGCATAATAGGCCCGGTGGACTTAGCCAAGAGGTTTGCGGAGGAGATAAGAAAGGAATATGATAATTTCGGTCTTTTGGTGGATTTAAGCCATCTGCCCCTTTTAAGAGAGACTGCTGAGGAAGCCATACTTCCGATAAAAGATTACATAATCCATGCCCACATGGGGAATGCTGTTGTAGCTGATCCGTCCTATGAAGCGTATGGCGATGCCCATCCGAGGTTCGGCTTTCCAAACAGCGAGAACGATGTGGATGAACTAGTGGAGTATCTCAGGGTGTTGATGGAGATAGGCTTTTTGAATACCGAGAATCCGCCTGTTGTAAGCTTTGAAGTCAAGCCGTGGGGCGATGAGGACCCGGATATAGTGGTAGCAAATGCGAAACGGGTGCTTAATGAGGCCTGGGTAAGATTGTAAGGAAAACATTGTATGGAGGTATCAGGGGATGAAGATAGTTGTGCTTGATGGCTATACATTGAATCCCGGCGATCTGTCCTGGGGAGAATTGGAGAGATTGGGCGAACTGACCGTATATGACCGTACCCCTGAAGATAAGGTATTGGAGAGGATCGGGGATGCTGAGATAGTATATACCAACAAGACGCCATTAACCCGGGAGACGTTTTATAAAGCTCCCAACATCAAGTGGGTGGGAGTTCTGGCAACGGGATATAACGTGGTTGATGTAGACGCGGCAAGAGAGAAGGGTATACCGGTTACCAACGTTCCGGATTACAGCACTGATGCGGTGGCTCAGATGGTGTTTGCGCTCCTTCTCGAGATATGCCACCATGTATGGGAGCACAGTGAAGCGGTAAAAAAGGGTGAATGGACCCGTAGCAAGGATTTTTGTTTTTGGAAGTATCCTCTTATAGAGCTGGCCGGCAAGACCATGGGGATAATAGGGTACGGCAGAATAGGACGGGCAACGGCGAGAATAGCCCAGGCGATGGGTATGAAGGTATTGGCATATACCCGAACTGTCGACAAAGCTCTAGAAAGCGATACCATGAGGTTTGTAAGCCTGGATGAGCTGCTCAGGGAATCAGATGTGATAAGTTTGCACTGTCCGCTGTTTGAAAGTACAAAGGGCATGATAAACAAGGAAACCATTGGAAAGATGAAAGATGGAGTAATAATCATAAACACTTCTAGGGGACCATTAGTTGTTGAGGAGGATTTGGCTGAAGCACTGAACAGCGGCAAGGTGTACGCAGCAGCAGTTGATGTTGTTTCCACAGAGCCCATCAGCGAGGATAACCCCTTACTGAAAGCCAGGAATATTATAATAACACCCCATATTGCATGGGCACCCAAGGAGGCAAGGCAGAGGCTTATGGATATTGCCGTGGAAAACTTAAAGGCATTCCTAAGAGGGGAACCGGTTAATGTGGTTAACGGAGTATGAACAAAGGTAGCAGGGGGAAGTCCGATGAATACAAGCAGGGAAATCTTGATTGAGAATCGATATATTAATTTTCCGGTTAAAGACGGGGCACTCAAGCGATTGCTAAGGTGTAGCGTGGATGATGAACCGTTTCGGGAATTTGAAATTGAGCTGGCTTCAGAAGAACCGGATTATTGGGTTTTTATGGATGTAAGCAAGCTGCTCGGACGACGGCTTAACATTACCGCCTGCGATACCGATGATGAGCATATACTTGATGTTGTTGAAAAGAGAGATGTCATTAAAGGGGCCGAAAATCTATACCGAGAGAAATATCGACCACAATTTCATTTTTCTACCCGACGGGGCTGGATAAACGATCCCAACGGCCTTGTATATTACAAGGGCGAGTATCATCTTTTCTATCAGCATAATCCCTATGGATGCAAATGGGGCAACATGCACTGGGGACATGCAGTCAGCAGGGATCTGGTACACTGGGATGAGCTGGAAGATGCCTTGTATCCCGACGAGATGGGTACAATGTTTTCCGGCTCCGGAGTAGTTGATACTAATAATACCTCCGGTTTTAAATGCGGTGAGGAGGATCCTATAGTGCTCTTTTACACTGCTGCCGGAGGAACATCCGTGCAATCAAAGGGGCGTCCCTTTACCCAGTGCATTGCCTACAGCACGGACAGGGGGCGTACCTGGATAAAATATAAGGGTAATCCTGTCCTTGGGGAGATAAAGAGCGGCAACCGGGATCCGAAAGTTGTATGGCACGAGAATACCAGGCATTGGATCATGGCATTATATCTGGAGGACCGGGATTATGCATTGTTTGCTTCGCCAGATCTTAAAAACTGGAGCCAGATTATGGAATACCGGATTGAGGGAACTGGAGAATGCCCTGATCTGTTTGAATTGCCAGTAGACGGGAATACGAGGAACAAAAAATGGGTTTTTTGGAGTGCCAACGGAAGTTATCTGATCGGCAATTTTGATGGAAGCAATTTTTACGAAGAATACAGGCATGTAACCGACAGTTCAATCACAGGCTACAGCTATGCTGCCCAGACCTGGAGCAATATTCCAAAAGATGACGGCAGGGTCATTCAGATATCATGGGCCACCATTGATATACCCGGTATGCCCTTTAACGGATGCATGACCTTCCCCTGTGAATTGACCCTGCGAACCACCGATGAGGGTGTGCGGCTTTTCAGATATCCGGTAAAAGAAATAGAAAAGCTGTACCGGCACAGCCATTCCGGTGAATACAGGGCATTGAAGAACGGTACTCCGGTAACAGTCGATGTTAATGACGAACTTCTGGATATATGCTGTGATTTTGATTTGGGCACTGCCGAAAGGATAATGGTGGATATACATGGTGTTAAATTGAGATATGATGTCAGAGAACAAAAACTCCATTGCATGGATAAATGTGCTGTTTTAAAGCCCCAACAGCAGAAGCTCGGTTTGCGTATTCTGGTAGATCGGGCAATTATTGAGATCTTTGGAAACGAAGGTTTAATTTACATGTCCATCGGAGTGCTTGACCGGGACATGAACAGAAGTCTGCAGTTTCTTGCTGAGGGCGGCGAAGCCATGCTGAATTCATTTAATATTTCAGCATTGAACAGCATATGGACATGAGGCAAAGTAGTGCTGAACCTGCTGATATTATGACATGCCATACTGCCGGATACCCTGATCAAGGCGGTATTGGCCAAAAACCTCATTTTACCTCGATATATGGTGTAAACCGCTGGCCGTTTTTGCATGAAACTGCCAGCGGTTTTATTTACAGTTTAAAGACCTTTTCGATCTCGGCTATTTGTTTATCGCTAATGGGTACAAGGTCGCCCAGGTCTTTTGCTGCTATGATGGCTTTTGCACTGTACTCAGCTACTTCCAGCCTGTCAAAGGCGCCCAGCAGCGTTGCATCTGTTACGATAACGCAGTCATTTTCCACCATGACGATGGGGGTATGCTTTGAGAAGGCGTCGGCAGTCATATCTGCTTGCATGAAGGTGCAGCCAAAGGGGAGTTTGGGAATATTTCGTAGCATGATATAGCTTTCAGGTATTGTTTTTGTTTCAAACTCTTCCTCGGTTACAGCAAAAGCCATAATGTTGGGAGGATGGGCTATTATTACCGAATTTATGTAAGGGTGTTTACCATATATGGCTTTGTGGAGCAATACCGAACGGCTTGGGATTTTGCCTACTTCCTTCCAGTCGTTTTCAATTCGCACCAGATCATCAACGTCAAGGTACTTCCTGTCAAGGCCATATGGGGTGATAATAAAGGAATTAGCGTCCAGCCTCTGGGAAAACGTACCCTGTGTGCTGGTGAAAAGCTGCTGGTCATACGCACGGTGTATAAGACGGCACATATCCCTTCTTATCTCTCTTTCTTTGCTGCTAAACTTTTGCGGAATAAACTCGTTCATGGTTATATGCTGCTTATACTTGGATATCTGAATATGCCTGTCGGTTAAGCTCTTTGGTCGTCCCAGTCTTCTGGCTTTAAGTTCCAACCTGGCACAGAAATCCAGCGTTTCAAAGGCCATAAACGCTTCAAACAGATTGTCGCCTCCGCATACCACCCCATGGTTTTCCAATATGACCGTTTTATCTCCTTTTTCAAAGCGTAAAGCGATCTTTTTACCCAAGTCTGTACTACCCGGTACCCCATATTCAGCCATTCCTACCGGTTCACATATGAGATGGGCATTGGGGATAAGCCTTGTGTCGGGAATTTTTCTGGTTATGCTGAAGGCAACCAGAGCAGGTGGATGGGCATGAATGATGGCTTTTATATCCGGTCTTTTTTGATAGATCATTTCGTGAAAGGGAAGTTCAACGGAGGGCTTATGATTTCCATCAATTTTTCCGTCGGGCTTGACCCGTATTATATCATTCCTATGTAAAGATCCCTTGTCTATACCGGAGGGGGTTATCCAGATATCCCCATTGTCATCAAGAATGGAAAGGTTGCCACCCGATGTAGTTGTCATGCCATATCTGTATATTCTTTCCATAATCATTACTATCTGATCTGCAGGATGTAATAATTCAAACTTCATATTATCTGCCTCCTTCACTTCCTATATAACCATTCAGAACGCCCGGATAAACTAGATTTTTTTCAGCAATAAAAGGGAGCACATTCTTGTGCTCCCCTAAAACATTTTTACTTTGTGGCCAATACCTTTTTCAGCTTAGCAAATCTGGGCAAACCATTTTCAAAGGGCGGCCTTGATTCTCCCTGGATAAGAGGCATTGCGTATTTGATAAAATCGTCGGTAACACCATTGCCTTCCTCATTTATCCATTCTCTGGGCACTTTTTTCTCAACATTGGCAACGTCGGTAAGGTTCACAAGCTTGATGTTGCATTTGTACTCGCTGCCTTCGACTCTTTCAAATGCCACCATCTTGTCGGTAACCCCCTGCACCGCGTACTGAACGGCAGCCTGGCCAGCCAGATAAGCTTCGTCAACGTCGGTCTTGGATGCAACATGGGCTGCGCATCTCTGGAGCAAGCTAAACTCAATGCCCCTTACTTTTGCGCCAGTTTTCTCTTTTACTATGCCGGCAAGGGTTGCTGCCAAGCCGCCTAGCTGGACATGGCCAAAGGAGTCTTTGTGTTTGGTCAATGTCGGCCCGTATTCGTATATATACTTGCCGTCCTTGTCCCTTACGCCTTCGGAAACGGCTACTATGATGTTCTTTTTCTTTTCGTATACCGAGATTACTTCGTCGAGAAATTTATCGATATCGAAAGTCAGCTCGGGCAGGTAGATAAGATCAGGCCCATATCCCTTTACAGAGGCCAGGGCAGAAGAGGCGGTCAACCAACCGGCATTCCTCCCCATTATTTCCAGAATGGTGATCATCTTTGTGTCATAAGCCCTGACATCAAGAAAAATTTCCGTTGTAGACAAGGCGATATATTTTGCGGCACTTCCGAAGCCCGGGCAATGGTCGGTACCCCAGAGATCGTTGTCAATGGTTTTGGGCACCCCCATTATTCTGCACTCATAACCAACCTTTTGCATGTATTTGCTTATCTTGTTGCAGGTATCCATGGAGTCATTTCCGCCGTTGTAGAAGAAGTAGCGTATGTTATATTTGCGGAATATATCCAGCAGCTTTTTGTAATCGGTATCATCTTCATCCGGGTCCTTCAGCTTGTAACGTACCGAACCCAACAACGATGATGGGGTTGTTTTTAGCAATTCCAGTTCATAGGGATCTTCCTGGCTTATATCGTAGAATTTTTCATTCAAAACTCCCTGAATTCCATGGGCTGCACCATAAACGGCAGTTATGCAGTCCTGCTTTAAGGCTTCCTGGAAAACACCCGCGGCCGTAGCATTGATTACTGCAGTGGGGCCGCCCGATTGACCGAGAATACAGGCTCCTCTCAATTCGCTCATTACAAAAACCTCCTTTGTTATTTCTTATATTATTATAAATTATATTATGTACAGAATTTCATAGAAAACCATACCTAATAAAATATACCATATAATATTTTGAAAAGCAATTTATGAAGGTGAATTTTTTGTCGGAGTTCATTGTAAAATTGAGGTCAACGGAAAAAATACAGCATAATGAGAAATACTGTTGAATTTTTTGTTTTAGGGAATTGATGCTAATATCTTTCGCTGCTGCTGAATGCTCAAAGTACATTCCATATAGTCTGCGAAGGGGAAATTCTTCAAGAATTCATATAATAGCGTATTTTTCAAAATGCTCCAAAAGGAAAGCCATTCAAATATCAAAATTATCAAAAGTATCAAATTGAGCATTTTCTTATTAATATTTTTGTGATAAATTAATAATAGCATAATCTATTGATATTTGCTTCTTGTTTTTCTGATATAATGAAAAAAAGGTTTGATTAAATCCTAGATATTCCAGTACATGATCAAAACATATCAAAAAACCAAACCAGCAGTATTAGTCTTCTTAACGTGAAAGATCAACGATTATACTAAAGGATACCGCTTAATAATACAGATGATATTTTTTGTTTAAAGCGGTTTTATTGACATTAAAAGAAATAAGTGATAAATAAATGATAATAAATGATGTGAAGGGAGAAGGAAAAATGTATGATGTTCACAAACTAGATTGGTGGAATGAAGCAAAGTTTGGGATGTTTATTCATTGGGGACTGTATGCAATTCCGGCAGGAAGGTGGAAGGGAAAGGAAGTTCACGGTATCGGAGAATGGATAATGTATCGTGAACAGATCCCTTTTAAAGAATATAGCCAATTGGCTAAAGAGTTTAATCCTGTTGACTTTGATGCGGACGCGTGGGCAAAACTTGCCTATGATGCTGGTATGAAATATATTGTTATAACAGCAAAGCATCATGATGGCTTTGCAATGTTTAAGAGCTACTGTGATCCATACAATATTGTTGATGCAACGCCTTTTAAACGAGATCCCATGAAAGAACTGGCTGAAGCTTGTAAAAAATACGGACTGAAACTTTGTTTTTACTACTCTCAGGCTCAGGACTGGGCTCATCCTCACGGACTGAACAACTTTTGGGATTATGACGAAGATAAAAAGGATTTTAGCATATATTATAAAGAGAAATGTGAGCCTCAGCTTCGCGAACTTTTGACCAACTATGGCCCTATAGGTCTGATTTGGTGCGATACGCCGATGACAATGGCCTACGAATATTCCAAGAAGATACGCGATCTTATTGCGGAACTCCAGCCAAATTGTTTACTCAATAGTCGGGTAGGCCACAACTTTGGGGATTATAAATCCATGGGTGATAATAGTATTCCTTCTCGTTCATATAACATGCCGTGGGAGACGCCTGCTACACTAAACGACACCTGGGGATATAAAGCCGGAGATCGCAAATGGAAGCCTGTTGCACAAATAATAAGACTTCTGGTTGATATTAACTCTAAGGGAGGTAATTATTTGCTAAATGTAGGACCCGATGCTAAAGGCGTTATACCTCAGGAATCGGCGGACATCCTCCGGCAGGTTGGTCAATGGCTCAAAGTGAATGAGGATGCCATCCGTAACACGGTAGCCTGCCCTGATTATCCTTATGTGCTGAATTTTGGAGCAATGACCTACAAGCCCGGAAAGCTCTTTTTACATGTATTTAATTGGCCAGATGAAGATCATATTATTCACCTACAGATGCTCCGTCCAAGGGTGACAAAAGCCTATCTACTTGCTGACCCCGGCAAAGAGTTGAATTATGTTCAGACATACACGCCGGGCAATATGTCTTATCGAGTACGAATTCAGCTTCCTGAACAACCCCTTACACCACCGGACACCGTTGTCTGTCTTGAGTTGGATAGTCCGCTTGAATGGGCAGAATTATGATATTATGAAGAATGAGTGGAGTAATAGAAGCTGTGTAATTCTGCTGCAATAAACAATATTTACGCGAAAAATTAATGAAATATAAAATACAAATAGAAAAGGGGGAAGAATCATGAAGTTAATGAGCAGAAGCGAATACGAGGAATGGACTGCCAAAACGCGGGATGCACGGATGGATTGGTGGCGTAAAGCTCGTTTTGGTATGTTCGTTCATTTTGGCCTGTATTCCCAGGCGGGGCGGCATGAATGGATGCAGACCCAGGACAACTGCCCGGTCGAGGAGTATGAAAAGCTCGCGGAGACATTTAATCCGAAGCCGGGGGCGCCCCGAGAATGGGCAGCGTTGGCAAAAAAGGCTGGCATGAAGTATATGGTTCTTACAACAAGGCATCATGAGGGCTTTAGTTTGTGGGATTCAAAAGTAAATCCTTACAACAGCGTCAATTATGGTCCAAAGCGTGATATCGTCAGGGAATTTGTTGATGCTTGTCGTGAGTATGATCTTAAGATCGGTTTTTATTCCAGCCTGATGGACTGGCATCATCCCGACAGCTGGAGAGCGGCTTTTGACAGTGAGGCTCGAGCGCGTTTTCAAAAATACATATTTGATCTGAATACGGAGTTATTAACCCAATATGGGAAGATTGATATTCTATGGTTTGATGTTGCAGCGCCTATGGAACATTGGGAAAGCTGGAACAGCCTCGAAATGAATCAAAAACTTCGTGCTCTCCAACCCGATATAATTATTAATAACCGCTCAAGGCTACCTGAAGATTTCGGTACACCCGAAGAACATATCCGCCCTGAGGGTGGCGATTGGGAGGCTTGCATGACCTTCAATGGTATAAGCTGGGGTTATGTGGATTCTAAACAGGCTGCCAAGTATAGCTACAATGCACAACAGATCATCCGTATGTTAAATCGCTGTGCTGCAGGAGGCGGCAATCTGCTTCTGAACATTGGACCAGCCCCGGATGGTTCGGTGCCTGAGGAAGCTGTAGAACCGCTTACAACGGTGGGTGAGTGGCTGGCTTTAAACGGTAAGGCTGTATACGGCAAGATGACAAGAATAGGCCGTGATGTGGCAGGTGGCAATGGCGTGTGCGGCTGTTCATGCAGCGGGAATTTTGTTTATCTGTGGAATTGGATCTGGCCTTCAGGCGGAACCATGGCTATTGGTGGTTATAAGAAGTCGCCTAAAGCGATCCGTTTCCTCCATGATGGTACACCCGTAGATTTTGAGCATAAAGGGCATCGTATTATTTTGAAGAATCTGCCTGAAGAATGTCCGGCGCCTGTGGCTGGTATAACGGTTCTGGAAATGGAATTCGATGGACCACCGGAATACTGTTTTGCCAGCTATTATCCGCAGCTTCATGGAGGGCGCGAGATCACCACGGAAAGACTGTGATATTAGTATAGATCGGGTATTGAAGGCTGTTTCCACACAATTGGAACAGCCTCTTTTTTTGTGTTAACTTGGTATTAGTTTTTGTAAGGTATGGGTTTCATTTTTAAATGTAATAATTTTATAGCTAAAAATAAAAAGACTTTGATGAAATTGACGCCCATTTGTTGGATAGTTTTTATTAATGAGCCCTGCCAAATATAAGTGGTAAAGATGCTGTAAATCATTGATTTTATATAACTTTAATGTTAAGATATTCCAAAAAGCATAGTATTTTATGTCTTACAAAGCATAAACAATCTGGCACATTCGGAAAATGGATATGCTCAAGACAGATACTCATATTCAATAAAGCTGAATACAATGGTAATCATTAACCCGGTCGAAGATTGTTGAGATTTGCCAATATTGGTCGTATTTATGAATACACAAATATTATAACGAGTGGAAGATAATCTAATAATTGAATTAAGTGATGTTGTAAGCAAAGGAGGATGGTAGCTGATGGAATCCTTGAAGTGGTTCAAAAAGGCAGCCGGTGTCTGGAGTGCACAAATTGGACAGGTTGATCCATTTACCCCTCTGTCAATAGTTGATAAAGAGCCGTGTTTAGAGGCACTGGAAGACATGGGGGAGTCTTTATTTCCATTTGATGAAGAGAACATCATTGTGGAAAGAAATTCTAAGAGAATCATAATTCGATTTCCCCTTATAGGTGATGAGAAAATATATGGATTTGGACTACAGTTTATGAAGGTAAATCACAGGGGCAGAACGAGATATCTCCGTGTTAACAGCGATCCCCGGCAGGATACCGGCGAAACTCATGCACCGATTCCTTTTTGTGTATCCAGTAAGGGCTATGGATTATTGGTAAACACATCAAGAATTGTAAGATTCTATTGCGGTTCATGTGTACGCAAGGATAGCAATACACCTCCAGTGATAAAAGATCGCAATACCGATCCCACATGGCAAGCGACTCCGCTATCCGATTCAATGGAAATAGTTGTTGAGGATGCAGGAGTTGAACTGTACATATTCTCTGGTAAAACAATGCTGGATGTTGTGAGGAGATATAATCTGTATTGCGGAGGAGGTGTACTGCCACCAAAATGGGGGCTGGGATTCTGGCACAGAGTGCCTTTAAATTATAATGATCGGCAAGTAATTGATGAGGCTTTGGAATATAGGGCGAAGAATATCCCCTGCGATGTAATCGGTTTGGAACCCGGGTGGCATAGCAGCAGCTATCCGGTTACATATGAATGGTCAAAAAAGCGCTTCCCTGAGCCAAAGTTATTTATAGAGCAATTGGATAAACTGGGGTTTAAAGTTAATCTATGGGAACATCCCTACGTATCACCCAAATCCTGTATATATCCTAAACTGGAGCCGTTATCTGGCTCACATACCGTATGGGGTGGGCTGGTGCCCGACTATTCTTTGAAGGAAGCGCAGGATATATACAAGGAACATCACGAAAAACAGCATGTAAATATTGGCGTCTCAGGATATAAGCTGGATGAATGTGATGGCAGCGAACTTACAGGCAATTCGTGGATATTTCCTGAACATGCCTCATTTCCTTCTGGGCATGACGGAGAACAGATGAGACAGATGTATGGAATTATCATGCAGAAAATGACTTCAGATATATTTAGAAAACATGGGGTTCGAACCTATGGATTGGTAAGGGCATCTATGGCAGGTTCATCTTCCAGCCCTTATGTCCTCTATTCGGATCTGTATGATCATAGGCAATTTGTCCGTGC
>LFSE01000136.1:13762-19891 GCA_001513075.1 Clostridiales bacterium DTU074
GAAGATTTTGTACGCCGTATTCAGACGGTATGTTTTTCGCCTCTGGCAATGCTGAATGCATGGGCAAGCGGATTTAAACCATGGTCATATCCTGATGTTGAAGGTATTATTCGAAAATATATCAACCTGCGTATGCAGCTTTTGCCATATTTTTATTCAGCATTTGCCAGGTACTATTTTGAAGGTATTCCGCCTTTCAGAGCGATACAACTCTCTGCCAATGATGATATAGATATAAATGTTAATGCACATTTAAATGAAGATGCAGAAATAGATGATCAATATATGGCAGGGGATTCCTTACTAATTGCACCAATGTTTGCAGGAGAAACCACCAGAAAGGTATATCTGCCAAAGGGTGTATGGTATGATTTTGACACGGGGGAGAGATATGAAGGGGGAACTATCATAGAAATATATGTTAGTTTGGATAAAATACCTGTGTTTGTCAAGGAAGGGGGAATTATACCAATGATGCCTGCTTTGCCCCATATGCCAAAAGCAGGTGAGAAGGTGCCTCTGGAAATAAGATATTATGGGAAGACCCCCGGTACATTTAAATTATATGACGATGATGGTGAAACATTTGCATATGAAAAAGGTAATTATTGCTGGATTACGCTACAAGTATCGATTGATGAAGATGGTAAATGTGTAGGCAACGTTGTAAATGTAGAAGGTGATTGGGAGCCAGGATATAGCGAGTACAAATGGAAATACATTAATCAAGGTATGAGTGAATAAAAGGCTTCGCGCAAATCCTATGCTCTATCATAATGACATTATGACAAGCTGAAGCTGTAAAGATCTATCTGCAGAATTGATTCATCGGTAATTATGATTAAAAAAGGAAGTGTAAACAGTGGAGAATAAACTTTGGTATAACACACCTGCAAGGGAATGGAAAGAAGGGCTTCCTGTAGGAAATGGAAGGCTGGCGGCTATGGTACTGGGATATCCGGAGGAAGAGAGGATTGCCCTTAATCATGAATGGCTCTGGAAGGGGACCAATAGGTACCGAGATACAGAGAAACGTTCACAATACCTGCCCAAGGTTAGGGAGCTATTGTTGGATGGGAAGTACGAAGAAGGAACACTTCTGGCCAATCAGGCTTTTGGTGGTGACGGAGGAGTAAGCGGGAAAAAGGGAAGGGTTGATCCGTATCAGCCCGCAGGTGATTTTCATTTTCGATTGAAGCATGGTCCGATCAGTAACTACAGGCGAGAACTGGATCTGGATACCGCAATGGTGACGATAAGCTATAATGCTGAAAATAAGGTAATTACCAGACAGGTAATTTCACACCTTACCGAAAACTTAATCATAGTCAGAATCGTAGCTGATCAAGGAGATTTCGAAGGCGATTTTTGGTTGGAACGGATAGAGGATCCGGATTGTACAATTACATATGATATATACAACAATACTATCCGAATGGACGGAGCATTTCATGAAGGCATTGAGTTTTGTGTAGAAGCTCATATCCAATCCCGAGGTGGGAGAATTAGTGCCGTTGGGGAAAACAGGCTCAGGGTGGAAAAAGCTGAAGAGATTCTGGCTTTTATAAATATAGGTACATCAGCTAAAGGCGAAAAACCAAGTCAGGAATGTGCCCGTTATCCGATTCCCAAGATGGAATGGGAAGAACTGCTGCAAAAACATATAGATGAGCATAGAAAACATTATGGCAAACTGAAACTTGAGATTCCAAATACATCGAATGAACTGCCTACGGATGAAAGGATAGGCTTATTGAGACAGGGTAAAATAGATCCGGGCTTGGTTGTCCTTTATTTCAACTATGGAAGATATCTTTTATGTGCATCATCTGCAAACGGAGAATTGCCTGCCAATTTACAGGGTAAATGGAACGAAGATATTGACCCTCCGTGGCAGTCGGACTATCATCATGATATAAATCTGCAGATGAATTATTGGTTGGCAGAGCCTGGGAATCTTCAGGAATATACCGAGTCTTTGTTTCAGCATATTGAGCGATTTATACCTCATGGGAAAAAGGCTGCCAGAGATCTGTACGGCTGTGACGGTGTTTATTTTCCTATTCAAACGGATGCCTGGGGCAGGGCTACACCTGAATCGTTCGGGTGGGCTGTATGGATCGGAGCTGCACCTTGGCTTTCACAGCATATGTGGTGGCATTATGAATACGGACAGGATCTTGAATTTCTTGAGAAACGGGCTTATCCATTTCTCAAAGAAGTGGCGGCTTTCTATGAAAGCTATCTGATTGAAGATGAAAACGGAATGCTGCAGATAGTTCCTTCTCAATCACCGGAGAATCGTTTTGAAGGAAGCGGAAATCTCCCGGTATCGCTTTGCGTGTCAGCTGCAATGGATATACAGCTGGCTATGGATGTGTTATCACATTGCATCCAAGCATCCAAAATACTGAACATAGACGAGGAGAAGTGCCAGGTTTGGGAAGATATGCTTAAGCGGTTGCCCCCATTGAAGATAGGGAGCAAAGGTCAGCTACTGGAATGGAATGAAGAATTTAAGGAAGCAGAACCCGGCCATCGTCATATTTCCCATTTGTACGGGCTTTTTCCCGGTGATTTGATTAATCCGGAAGCTACACCGGATTTATATGAAGCAGCAAAAATATCCTTAGAATTAAGGCTGGCTGCTGGAGGAGGTCATACCGGCTGGAGCAGGGCTTGGACTGCCTGCTGTTATGCCAGGATGGGTGATGGGGAGAAAGCTTGGGAACATTTAACAGCCCTTATACGCGATTTTGCGACAAATAGCCTCTTGGATCTTCACCCGCCTGCAATATTCCAGATTGACGGGAACCTGGGTGGAGCTGCAGCTGTGCTGGAGATGCTGTTGCAGAGCTATCACGGGGTGCTGGATTTCCTTCCTGCTCTTCCTAAAGCCTGGCCCAATGGGCAGATAACTGGTATACGGGGAAGGGGCGGATACATTGTAGATATTGATTGGCAAGACGGAAAGCTCAAAAAGGCCAGGGTAAGATCTGTTAAAGATCAGGAATGCACTATATATACCAGGGGAAATGATTATAAGGTTTATGATGAGTTCGGAAATGAGGTAAATATTAAGAAGGCTTCCGGAAAGATTATTTTCCTGATTTATAAGGGAGTGGATTATTATATAGAAAGGGTTTAACAGAAAGTTTTTTTGTGTTTAAGGACAAAAATGACTTACAGTAAAGGAGTCGAAATGTTATGATGACTGCAAGGGACATAGTCAAGTCTGCGATAGCCCATCATGAAAGCGGAATAGTACCATATTGCATATGCTTTACCGGCGATGCGTATCAAAAATATAAAAATGAGCTGACTGAGGCTTTTTTGACCGATGAGGCGAAAAAGGCAGTTAATGACGGGATTCTTAATTTTTATGAAGCACTGTCTCTTTCTATAGGGAATCATGTTTTTTATACTCATGACGTGCCATGGTGGCATTGGTATGATGTACCCAAGTGCTATTATGAGAATTTTGATCCTCCTGACTTTTTGCCTAAGACCAGGGGAAGTGGGAGTTATGAAAGATTCGGGGAGAAATTAAAGTATATCAAAGACACAACGGATAGGTATGTATTGGTCACCATATATGGGAGCCACTTTGAAAAGGCAAATTTTTGCAGGGGGATACAGAACTTCCTGGCAGATTTGGCAGGGAATCGGGATTTTGCAAAAAAACTTCTGGATAACATAATTCGCAAAAATCTTGTAATGTTAGAGAATTTAATAAGTTACGAAGAGATTGATGGAATTCTGCTGGGAAGTGACTGGGGTTCTCAAAAAACTCTATTAATGTCTCCGAGTACTTGGAGAGATTTAATTGCTCCCGGTGAGCTGAAAGAATACGAACTGCTAAAATCAGCCGGGAAGGATGTATGGATTCATTCCTGTGGAAACATAGAAAAGATTATACCGGATTTGATAGACATGGGCGTGGATGTTTTAAATCCTTTACAGCCTGAAGTGATGGATATCTACAGCATCAAAAAGAAATATGGGGATCGGCTGACATTTTGGGGTGGAATCAGTACTCAGCGAACATTGCCATACGGTACTCCGGATGAGGTTAAGCAGGAAGTGCGAGAAGTCATTACCAAGTTGTCAAAAGGCGGCGGTTATATTACAGCACCTGCTCAGGAAATCCAAAGTGATGTTCCATTTGAGAATATACTTGCATTGATAGATGAAGCACGGTCGTTTGCTTAACTTAAGATTCAAAATTTTAGGATAGTGTTAAGCCCTTTGGTATTACGGAAGGGGTGTAAAGGTTGAATAATAAAAGAACAACTCATACTGATAAGTATTACACGTGTATGGAAGCATTGGCAAAAAGATTTGATTACGTTTCAAGACAGATGGGTTTAAAAGCTTCAAATGCTGAAGAATACGAAACATGGAAAATCAGGGTAAGAGCAGAACTACGACATATAACCGGAATAAGTCTTATGAAAGCACCGCCTTTAAACTGTGTTATGTTGGAACGGATGCGAATGGATGGTTATACAAGGGAGAAATGGCTTCTCGAAACAGAGTATGATGTGTATATGCCGTTCTATGTATTGATTCCGCAGAACCCGGAAAACCAGAGGAGACCGGTGGTAATTGCTCCCCATGGTCATGGCAGCGCAGGCAAGTATGCTCCGGCAGGAAGAGCTGATATCCCTGCTGTTGCTGATGCTATAGCCCAATATAATTATGATTACGGTGTTCAATTGGTTAGGGAAGGATATATGGTTTTTTGTCCTGATGCCAGAGGTTTTGGGGAAAGAAGAGAAAGCACTATGCAGGGGGATGAGGAAGATAAATTTATGAGTTCCTCCTGCGCTCAGCTCAACAAAATGGCGATACCCCTGGGACTGACGGTAACGGGTATGTGGACATGGGATTTAATGAGATTGATAGATTATATAGAAACCAGAGAGGATTGTGATAGAAGAAGAATTGGTTGTATAGGACTATCGGGTGGTGGACAGCAAACACTATGGGTAACTGCCTTGGATGACCGAATCAAATGTGCTGTTATTAGTGGATACTTCTATGGCTACAAGCAATCATTACTGATTATGTCGGAGAATTGTTCATGTAATTATGTACCTCATCTCTGGGAAAAGGTGGATATGGGGGATATCGGTGCATTGATTGCTCCCAGGCCCTTAATGATAGAAACTGGCGATCAGGATCCGTTAAATGGGGCGGACGGACTCAAAAATGTGCTATCTCAAATCGAAATTGCACAAAAGGCTTATGATATACTTGGCAAGAGTAATAATTTATACCATTATATCTTCAAAGGGGAACATAAATGGTGTGGTAAAAACGTAATTCCGTGGTTAAAGAAGAATTTATAATTATAAGGAAACAATATTTGATGACAGGGATTGGGTGGATGACGTCAATTATAAATACGATGAAAACTGATGGATTTTCATTAGAAAAGCTCAAAGCTGCTCTCATATACGAAAGCAGCTTCATTTTTATTTATTTTATGTAGCCGGGATACCCCTGAATTTTGATATTATTGACTCCAAAAACATATAGTGGTATCATATAGCATGCAAGGTAATTATTTCACTATTAACAATTACCAAGTAACACAGAATATAATTCTTTCTAAGAATTACTGATTATGATTAACTATTGAGTACTCAGCAATATCCTCTGAAACATATGATTTCTTTTATATACTGTCATATACATTATCATCTATGTTCAAGTGATGAAAATTCATATTCTAGAAGAGCTGATGAAACATACATTATTACCGTTAGCAACAAAGGATTTTTTTCTTCTGTATAAAAGATAAAACTCTTTTTTGGGGAGATTAATATGTTAAAAAATCATATGCTTAGGGGAAAAAAGATCAATTCGGTATTCCTATATTTTATGCTGTCTTATATACTTATTCTAATATTGCCTATTGTTATTGGAAGTGTAGTATATCACCAATCGGTGAATATTTTAAAGCAGCAGATAATAAAATCAAATTTCCTAATACTCAATCAAACCAAGGAGATTTTAGATCAGCGTTTCAGAGAGGTTGAGAATTTAATTACTCAGCTTGCATTTAATAATAAAATAAGACAACTTTTGAGTATTCCTGATGTAACAGAGGGGGCTAATATG
>LFSE01000089.1 GCA_001513075.1 Clostridiales bacterium DTU074
ACATTATGGCCTCATCCCTTTTCCTAGGATTTGATACCATTATTATATCATATTTTGCTATATTTGTTTATATTTTCTAGCTTTTTGTGGGACAATCCTTACTTAACATTATAATACTCAACGTACCAGTTAGCAAACTTTTGGAGCCCTTCTTCTATGGGAGTATGAGGCTTAAAGCCAACAGCTTCTTCAAGAAGGCGCGTAGAAGCATAGGTTGCTGGGACATCTCCCGGCTTCATGGGCTCAAATATCTTTTCAAACACCACTTCCCTGCCCAGTGCCTTGCTCAAAGCCTTCTCCAAAGCGGCAATGAAATCCATGAGCTTTTCCGGCTTATTGTTACCTATATTGAAAATCCTGTGCGGCACTTCGTCACCTTCCGGTGGATTGTTAAGCAGTCGTATCACTCCTTCAATTACATCATCTATATATGTAAAATCTCTGTAAAGGTCATTTTCAAAATCACCATTGTTGAATATCCTTATGGGCTTACCCTCAAAGTACATTCGAGTAAAGCTGAAGTATGCCATATCGGGCCGCCCCATTGGCCCATATACCGTAAAAAATCTCAGACCCGTAGCCGGTATCCTGTAAAGATGGCTATATGTATATGCCATGAGTTCGTTTGACTTCTTGGTAGCAGCATATAATGACACCGGATGGTCCACAAAATCTGTCTCTTCAAAGGGCACCTTTTTGTTTGCTCCGTACACTGAACTTGATGAGGCATAAACCAAATGATACAGAGGATAATGCCTACAGGCCTCAAGTATGTTGTAAAACCCTATAATATTGCTCTTTATATACGCGTCTGGGTTTTCCAGGGAATAACGTACCCCAGCCTGAGCGGCTAAATTTACCACAATATCAGGCCGGTATTCCCTAAAGGCTTCCATAATAGCGTCCTTTTCCGATATGTCAGCCTTTATAAAGGTAAACTTAGAATAGGGCTCAAGATTTGCTAAACGATCCTCTTTCAATTTTACGTCATAGTAGTCGTTTAAATTATCTATACCCACAACGCTGCAACCTTCATCAAGCAACCTCTTGCACAGAAAATATCCGATGAAACCAGCTGCACCGGTAACAAGATATATTTTACTCTTATCCAACGGTTTATACCGCATATGGTAAATTGACCCCTTTCTTCATTTTTAATATGACGGTCTTCCAATGGAATGGTATTCAACACCAGCAGCCTTCATGTCTCTAGGATTGTATATATTTCGTCCATCATATACAAGAGGCGTTCTCATAAGCTTTTTATAAACCTCTGGCTTTACAGCTTTTATCTCATCCCATTCGGTAAATATAAAGCATACATTGGCATCCTTTAAAGCATCCTCTATATTATCTACACACTTTATAGTTCCGTTCATGCAGGGACCTTCGGGATATATCTTCTTAAAGTTGTCCATCCCCACCGGGTCATAGGCATACACGTTTGCTCCTTGCTCAAGCAGCAAAGGAATATTATCAAGCGAAGGCGCTTCCCGCAGGTCATCTGTCCCCGGCTTGAAGGTAAGCCCCAGTACTGCTACTTTAAGGCCATTAAATGTTATAAGCCTCTTGCTTGCTTTTCTGTAAAGTATAGTCTTTTGGTCTTTATTTACATCAATTGCAGCTTTTACCGTTCTCAATTCATATCCATGCTGTTTTGCCAAATATAAGAGCGCTTTTGTATCCTTAGGAAAACACGAACCACCAAATCCTACTCCGGCATTTAAAAACTTGCTGCCTATGCGCTCATCATACGACATACCTAAAGCAACGTCCTTTATATCCGCTCCTACCAATTCACAGAGATTAGCAATATCGTTCATAAATGATATCTTAAGAGCCAAAAAATTATTGCAGGCGTACTTTATCATCTCAGCTGATCTTCTGCTCACCGATACAATAGGCAGATTAAATGGCTCATATATTTTCCTGAGCATTTCTTCCGCCCACTTGCTCTCAGTGCCTATCACTATCCTTGCGGCGTGGAAAGTATCATGCACTGCTGACCCCTGGGCTAAAAACTCGGGGTTTGAAGCCACTTCCACTTTCACATCATGTACCAGAAAATCTTTTATAAACTGTTCTACCTTATCGGCAGTACCAACCGGTACCGTAGACTTTACTACAACAAGGCAGTCTTTCTCCACAGTTTCGGCTATCTGCCGTGCAACGGTTGCAATATAGCATAAATTTGCAGAGCCATCAGGCTGCTCGGGAGTGCCCACGCCTATAAATATGGCATCGGCATCTTTGTAAGCTGTACGGTAATCGGTGGTAAAGTCTATCCTGCCAGCGGCAAGATTTTTCTTAAGAAGCTCCTCAAGTCCTGCTTCATATATTGGTGATATGCCCTGCTTGAGCAATTTTATCTTCTCTTCATCTACGTCAACGCATATTACCTGGTGGCCAACTTCGGCAAAGCATACACCCGCTACCAATCCAACATATCCTGTTCCTGCAACTGTTATTTTGAACATAACATGACCTCCTTCTTTCTGTTTGGTATAAGTTTAAAATACCACAAACTCACTTTTATCAATTCCCCTGCTTTTTAAAAAGTCTTTTCTTTACCAATCTTACAAACCATTGAAATTCCTCTACTCTCATCATATATATCAAAGCAAAATATAGTAGCGCCCCTGTACTGGCAGCTGTCACCAGTGCGATAAAATCCCCTATATTGCTGTTTCCAATCGCTTTGTTTAGGGAATAATACATAAAATAAGCTACTACACCCATAATAGCAGCTGAGCTGATTGATTTTAGGCTGCAGGTTATATAGCTTTTTATGCCCAAAGAACCTATTTTCCTCCTCAGATGATATAACAAAAGGGCACAGGAGACAATAGCCGAGATGGAAGTTGCCAGTGCTAATCCCTTGTGTGCCATATACCGAATCAATATTAAATTTAATACGATGTTAATGCTAACAGCAATTAAACTGTTAATCATAGGAGTCTTGGTGTCTTGCATAGAATAATATACTCTATTAATGAACGGCTTTAATGACATTCCTACAAGACCGATGGAGTAAAATACTAAAGCCCCTGTTGTTAAATAAGTAGCCTTAGCATCAAAAGCTCCTCTCTGAAAAGCAACCCTTACTATTGGTTCAGCAAGAACAATCATCCCCACTGTTGCCGGAACAGTAATCAAGACAATAACATTGAATCCATATCTCAACATTTTTTTAAAACTTTCCATATTATTTTTGCTTGCCTCATTGGATAGCAACGGAAAAAGTACGGTAGACAGCGTGGTAATAAATATGCCTAGAACCAATGAGTTTAACCTGTTACCATAATTTAAAGCCGAAATGCTACCCTCCACCAAAGTAGATGCCATAGATCTGTCAATTATCTTGTTCAAATCATTCACACCAACGCTGATCAGCACTGGCGGTATAAGAGATAAAACCTTCTTTAGATATTGATCATTAATGTTTATATAGAAATCAT
>LFSE01000064.1:0-131 GCA_001513075.1 Clostridiales bacterium DTU074
CATAGATTATGAGCCATAATACCCATGGCAATCCAGCATTTTGACCCAGAGGTACCCCGTGACAGAGTCCTATTGAGACCACGGCACCTTTTTAGCATACTGATGGTAGCCTCACTGCCTGCCCTAAATCG
>LFSE01000064.1:343-18498 GCA_001513075.1 Clostridiales bacterium DTU074
CCTTTTCTAATTGGCCGAGCACCTGGATCAAAAATGCTTACTATCCTATCCTTTAAATTAAAGTTACCCTTATTGACCTCCTCGGTCTGCTCAATAACCTTATCAGCAATCTGGATTATTTCGGACAGTTCATCGATAAGTTTTTGAGCCTTACCTTTGATCTTTGTATTAGCTGCTTGTTTAACTCTGGCCAGAACTTCCCTGGCATCCGCAACTGTATGCTTGGCAACTTTAGCAATCTGTCCGGTTATTTCTCGTATTTCATGAAATTTTTCTCCTGTCCGGCGCTTTGAAATTTTAGCGATCGCCAGGATCTTCTTCTTGATACTTCTGCCTCGGTTGCGGATTTTGCCTGCTGCATCATTAGTTTCTTTAGCAATCCTGTTGACAATACGAGTAATGACTCGTACACAATCCCCAAGAAGATCAGCATCCGTAGGATAGTGGATGTTTGATTCAACAACAGTAGTATCGACTCTCACCTTCCGGGCTTTTATCTTTTTTTCTTTCACTGCCTTTGCGATGATAATCTTGTTAAGCTTATCAAGAGTATCACTCCCAAAGAGTTTGGTCAGCTTGCAAAGGGTCGAACCATCTGGAACCCTGGCATCCAGAGGTATGTGGCAGAACCTTCTCCATTTTATGCTATCGGTAACTCGCTGATGCAGTTCTTCGTAGCTGAGGGAATACATATGCTTAATGAACATCATCCGTATGTACACCTGCAAAGGAGTAGATGGTCTGCCATGCTTCTTATGGAAGTACTCAATGAACGGCTGTACAATCTTCTCGTCATTGAGGTACTCATCGATGATTGAAAGTTCATAATCCAGCGCTGTTAATTCTTCTGGAATCAGGTAATCGGCAAAGGAAATCTGTTGAATATCAAATCTTAACATTTTTTTAACCTCCCGGCAGGATTTCTCCAACGGGAAGTCGAATATATCGATTAATCCCGTTTGGACGTTGAATTTGGTTTTTTTGTTATTTATTAATTCGACATCCAAACGGGAATTCCTTTTGGTTGAGTAAATTTTAATAAAAAATATTTTAACTTTTTCAATGAGAACTAACTAGAGGGGTGGGGTGGCTCAACCCCTTTTTACACAATTATATGGACTTAACTGCTAAAGAAGCAGCAAAAATAATATTTGGGCACATTATACATAGCCAGGGAAAGCCTTATAAACCATGTTTTATTAATTTGGATAAGAAAAGAATATAGTCAGACATATGGATATATTGTGTAAATATTAATATAATGGTTTATGCTGGTATGTTGGATTTTATTTCACACCTATCGATGATACATAAATGTATTAAGTTGAACAGTGGGGGGACAGAATGTATAACTGTATAATATTTGATATTGACGGTACTCTATTGGATAGCGAAACAGCAGATCTTTCGTCGCTTCAAAAATTATTGTTCGAAGAACTTAACAAAAATTTCAGTTTTGATGAATTAAGATTTGCCCTAGGTATTCCTGGGGAAGTAGCATTGGGGAAATTTGGAATAGTTAATGTTTCAGAATGCAATATGAAATGGAACAAATATTTCAAAGAATTTTCAAATCTTATAAAAGTCTTTGACGGCATTGAGGAGACTTTAATTAAACTGAATAAAATGGGAATTTTTACCGGTATAGTTACTTCCAAAACAAAAAAGGAATATTTGAATGATTTTGTGCCCTTTGGGTTAAGTAATTATTTTAAATTGGTAATATGTGCTGATGATACGGAAAAACACAAGCCCAATCCGGATCCAATTCTAAAGTTTATTGAACTTTCAGGCGCAGATAAATCAAAGACCATATATATTGGTGATACTAAATATGATATGGATTGTGCATTTAATGCCGGTATAGATTTTGCGCTGGCATTGTGGGGTGCCAAATCATCAAAGGGAATAAATGCAAATTATATCCTTGATAATCCCAGGCAAATTTTAGAACTTACAGAAGTTTAATTTATATACAGACATTTTTACATGTACGGCTTTATCCATGGGGTGTCTGCGTAGTATCCTATATGTATATTTTTAAGTGGGGATATACAGCATATTTCTCAAATTATGTGGTATAGGGACCGTGGCAATATTTCAAATCTGTAATTCTTCGATTTCAAATATATGCAGAAAATTTTTTGTGACTTAGGAAAGCAGGTTTTAGGAGTGGTAAACTTTCCACCAAAGCAAATAGCCGACTTTATATCGGAAGTGTTAGTTCTGGGAGTCTATGCTGAACAAGGTGTGGTACTAGTTCAACCGGAACAGCCGGTTAAAAAAGGCGATAAACTCGGCTGATTTATAATACTGTCATTAAACGATGAGACTTTTGTTCCTTTTGAAAATAGCCTTTGGAGCGAAGAACTGGACGGATAAGAAGGCGTAATATTTAACGGCAGTTATTGGCAGATGCATAAACATGCAGATTTGTCGAGCCTGGAAAAACTTCCTGAAGGAAAATAATTATGTGCTCATGTAAGTCATGTATAATATATAAAGGATGGAAACAGATACCCTGTCTTCGGCTGTGAATGTACTTTTACCCTGGTGATGCAAAATAGTAAAATAGAATTGTGGTATGGTAAATGATAGGGAAGGTTTTGTTCATTATAGAAGGGAGAGAATGAATGTTATGTATCATTCAATTGACGCAAAATATGATTGGGAACGCTTTATTTCCATATTTAACCGGTGTACCGTATTTGCTCCATATACGATTTCGTTAACAAAAGAACTGGCAGAAAAATTTATAATACCTCTTTATACAGGAGATGAATCGATTGCTTTAGTTGGTTCTGATGATCATAATTCAGGCATTATTCATGCAGGTATTTATAATTTAAAAGAAAATGTTAAAGTAGGCCATATTTACATGCTGTTTGCAGAGAGCAATTATGTAGCTTATCGATTGCTTATGGAAGTTGAGGAATGGTTTAAAGAAAGAAATATAAAAAGAATTTATGCCTATTGGTGGTTTACAAATCCTTATAATTTTATTCTTCACGGGCGTGAAACATATGCATGGGCTGGAGCCTTCCCTACCATAAATGCCTTTCGTCGTTTAGATTATGATATATTGAACGATATTATAGTTATGCAATTACAAATGGATGAAGAGCCGTCAATTTTTGTTCCAAACATATCAGGACTCGAAGTCCGACAGAAACCGATTGAGGATAATGAGCTTGCCTGGTCTGGAAGAGTTGAAGCATATATTGAAGATAAAAAGATTGGCCATTGTGAATTTTTTTATTTGAAAGCGATATCCCAGCATATTAAAAGGAATCTGGGGCAGATAACGATAAATGTTGATTCGGCTTTTCATGGAACGGGCGTTGCCAGAATGCTGATCACTCATGCTCATCAAAATCTTTATAGTAAAGGTACTCGAAATGTTATGCTTGCGACCGGTCAGGCGTTGTTCAGAGCTATTAAATTTTATCAGAAACTGGGTTATAAACCTGAATTGATTAAGGGTTATTCATACATAAAGGAAGATGTATTTTAAGAACAGATGTATTTAAAGAACAACAGGCGGACGAGCAGAGTTGATTACCGATGCAAAAGCAGTGTTAAGAAATAGACTGCTTAAAATGTGAAGTTCAAAAATTGAGAACATATATTTGGGGGAATTTGGTATTGTAAAAAACAGGTTATAGGCCATAATGCTAATAGCAATCCAAGTTCTTGAGCCAAAAGTACCTTTTCACTGAGTGTGATCCAGACCAAAGCGTCTTTTTAGTATACTATTTGATGCTATCTGAAACTCGCTCTTGTAATTCTTTATAACTTAAGGAATACAGCATTAAGATACTCAACGAGCATTGATAGTTCATCATAAAACTTTGTTAATTCCTCTGGATTGAGGTAATCGGCAAAGGAAATTTGTCGATTATCAATTACTAATATTTTTTAACCTTTTAAGGTCTATACGACCAATATTGGTAGTTGAGTTTTGATTTTTGCAGAATTTCAGTTATGAAAGTAATAAAGGGAAAGACATATTTTTCTTGCTAAATGAAAAACAGGCAATAGAAAAAAATGTAAGTATAGTTTAGTTTTTGCACTGGAGATCATTTAACACCGTACATTTGTTTAATTGGGGGAAGGAAGATGGAGAATTATGATATTGTGAAAAATGATTTTAATGAAATAGCACAACTAGAAGACCCAAAATGGAATCATAACAACTGTTATTACAATCAAATTATGAAACTTATACCGGATAATGCAGAGACTTGCCTTGAAATTGGTTGCGGAAAAGGGGAACTTTCATTTTTCTCAAGTATCATAGATAGTTTATTTGTTAAAGGAGTGTTTCTAATGAATAAACGAGGTGCAGGAGTATCTTTTTGTTTTATAGCAGCATTTTTATTTTCCGTTAGATATATTAGTGCTGCAATTTTTGGTTCAGGTGTATCTTCATGGAATAGTGATTTATTCAATAGTATGCTTAATCATATTGGCAGTACACCGGTAATATTAAGTGTTATTTCATTAGTAGTAGGTATTATTTATCTTGTTTTAGCTGAAAAGGAAAAAAGTTAAACGATATTAAATGATGTCCCAATCTTTGAAAAATACGAAACAAAGGATGCTTAAATAAACATATAACTTGTAAGATAATCGATCCTCCGGCGTCTTATAGATGAGGAGGTGAAAAAGTGACGGAGTTTGAGAAGATATACCGGATGTATTTTAAAGATGTTTTCCTGTATTTAATTAGCATTTCCGGTGACGAACAAATAGCTGAAGATATTATCTCTGAAACATTTCTGAAGGCATTGGAGAATATTAACAGTTTCAAAGGAAATTGTGACATCCGGGTATGGCTTTGTCAGATCGCCAAAAACACTTACTATTCCTATCTCCGAAAGAAAAGGAAATATCCTGTACAGGAGTTTCCAGAACAGTTGGAAGACAAAGTAAACATTGAGCAAGCTATTTGTTCAGCAGAAGCGTCTATGAAAATACATGAAGTTCTCCACAATCTAAATGAACCGTATAAAGAGGTATTTACCTTGCGGGTTTTCGGAGAACTTAGCTTCAAACAGATTGCATCATTATTTGGGAAAACTGAAAGCTGGGCATGCGTCACTTTTCACCGAGCAAGAAAAAAGATACAAGCAAGAATGGAGGATTATTTATGAGAGTGTCCTGTGAAGTAATAAGGGATTTACTGCCCCTGTATGCAGAAGATATTGCAAGCAAGGATACCCGAATGTTGGTAGAGGGGCATTTGGAATCCTGTCCGGACTGTGCTAAAGAACTGGAGGNNCTGAGAAATACCTTGTTCAAGAAAAAACTTCAGACCATTATACTCACTGTAATGTTAACATTAACCATTGCTGCTGTAATTATTGCAAATTTGACTGCGCCGGATTATATCCCATATTCCCGTGATGTAATGGATATAACTGAAAAAAGTGATGGTACAATTCTGGTAGAGTTTCGAGAAGACGTTACCGGTTATGATCTTAAGCATTTTGAAACTGAAGACAAATCCGGATATGAGTATTATATAACAACCTGGAACAGTTATTGGAGCAGAAATATAATTAAAAATACCGTTCAAAATATGGTTCTGAATCCAGATGGAGAAAAAGTATCTGCTGTATATTATTATCATACAGATGGCAGTGACAGTGTTTTAATCTATGGCAAGGATCAGCATCCCGATGGGGGGACTTTATTATTACCCAGGCTGGTTTTAGGATACTATCTTTTAATTGCCTTGATTATGTTCGCTTTATCTGTATTGCTGTTTTTTAAATTCTATCAAAATAAAAAAGTAAGAGATTGGCTAGTGAGAATTGCAGCTGTTCCCGGTTCCTACGTCATTGGCCACTTTTGTGTTAAGGGAGCATGCTCCTCAACCTATAACGCTGTGAGGGATATTATAGCCATTGTGACAATAGCAGTTTTATTATATATCATCTTTTTGCTGGCATTGGCTCTGTTTAATTATTATAAACGGAAAGCTGGCAAAGTATAGTTTTTGACGTATAGAAAGAGATAGCTGCATAAAAGCTATCTCTTGTTTACTTTATCAATTCTGTTTGTCCAGACGTAACCGCTATACCCTTTTGGTATGGCATTAAGGCTTTCTGTTGTATCAAAACCTTCCGACCATTTTCCGTCCCCTGCTACTATAACCACCCGGGTATTAACGGACTCCATCCGCTTGATGAATCTATTTGGCCATCCCCAAAGAAATCTTGCATATTTTAGCGGAAGATGCAGCTCCATATTATGAAGCTCTTTTGGAATATATCCTGTAAAACCAATTAATTCATATTTTAGCAGAGCAGATTTCATCATTCCCATGGATAATAAACGAAGGATAGGGCTTTTTTCTCTTAAAAACTCTATCCCGGCATTGTCTCCGTAGACGGTTATCTGCGCCAATCGCTCTTTTGTCATGGTGCTTAGGTAATTATTCCATAAAACTTCATAAGTTTTTATATTGCCGTCTTTGACATGAATTAACAATTCCTTGTCCGGAAAAGATGAAAAAACTTCATTCAGTTCCGGCATCAGGCCAGTTCCTTTACCTCTGAAAGGGTAAGTACGGCCGTTGTCTGCAGTGTATCCGTACCCGACATCCAGTGTCTTTAGTTCAGCCATGGTGTAATCAATTACATTACCTTTTCCATCAGTTCGATATTCCAATGTAAAGTCATGGAATACGGCCAGTTTATTATCCTTTGTCAGCTGAACATCCAATTCCACCACGTCTGCACCCAGATCAAAAGCGGCCTGCATGGAGGGAATTGTGTTCTCCAGATATGGATGTTCCGGTTCATGTATTATTTCAGCTGTATTTGTATCCCAGTCTGCAAGTGAAACATCAAAGGTCTGCGCCAATCCTCTGTGAGCCAGAAATTTATAGTTTGCTTCTTTGGTATAAAACATGTTGGTATTATTCAGCCATATTAATACCAGTATCAGAATAACAAAAATAAAAATCCATTGCTTTTTTCTTTTTCCCTTCATATAATCACTCTTTTCTGTGAACCTGCAAAATCTATTTCATGCTGATGATATTGTTACAATACCATATATTAAGCAAAAAATTCAACTTAAGGATATTTATTTTTACATAGTTAGGATTAAGGTTTAAAGTTTTTCTAAGAGTTCTGTTATAACGAAAATATAATAAAGTTGCTAAGGAATAGAAATAAGAGAAAAGAGGTTGGATGACGCAAGGTAATAAAGAGTTTAGACAGAAATATGGAGCATACTATTGAATGGTATATGATGGATAATACAAGAGCGTTGGGTCGTTTATCACGTTCGTATACAATAATAAGTAGACACTTATATATCTCAATTAAATAGACAATATAAAGCAACAAAAAATGCAACAAATTTTAAGTTTTATTGGTCTATTTAAATAAAGAAGCTGATTCTGATAATTTATTAATATTATCTATGTAAGAAGGTGACCAACGATGAAAAGATATCTGTATTTGATATTTATTATGGTATTAAGTCTGATTTTTATTTCAGGATGCGCTGAAACAACTGACTGGGAGCCTACGGAATATGAAAATGTAAACAATATTGATGATGTTAGTATGACTGTTAAAGAAGGAACAGTGTCCCCTACGGGTTTGACTGTAGTATTGGAGAATAATTCTGATGTTGAATTAATCTACAGTGAAGACTTTCTTTTAGAAAAGAATATCAATGGAAAATGGTATGAGGTTCCTGTTATTGTAGAAAGTTATGGCTTTGATGACATAGGTTATATTTTGGCTTCTGGGGAAATTGGAGAATGGAATGTAGAGTGGAGCTGGCTCTATGGAAACCTCGATGCGGGTGAATATCGTATTATAAAAATTATAATTGATTCCGGAAGCCCGGGGGATATCAAACAGTATATATTAGCGGCGGAGTTTAAAATTTTATCCAATAAAAACAACTAATCTTATTTGCTTGTTTAGACGTATTGTTTAGAAATTGTGTAGTACTCATAGGATTATGTGAAAGATAGATTATTATATTTTTGGGGGGAATATAAATTAGAATAAAAAGAGAAGAGTAAATGAAAAAGCCTGTTGTCTTTCTGGATTTTCAGGGCACGCTTGTAGGGGAAGGTCTTGATGATATCAGGTCATTTGAATTCTACCCTTTTGCAATAGAAGCCATAAAACTCCTTAATACAAATGATATTTTAGCTATTGGAATAACTAATCAAAGCCATATATCGAAAGGTGAATTTACAATGGAGGAGTATGAGGATAAATTGCAACGGTTAAAAAAAGAATTATAAGCCCATAATGCACATTTGGATGCGGTATATTGCTGCCCTCATACAAGTGAAGATAAATGCAATTGCAAGAAGCCGTTAACCGGAATGATTGATAAAGCAAAAAAAGAATTTGAAATTGACCCGCAAAAAGCATATGTAGTTGGAGACATGGGAATGGCTGATATGGTTCTGGCAAAAAACATTAATGCGAGAGGAATTCTTGTTTTAACCGGGGTAGGGAAAGGTAGTTTAAATGAATTTAGGGATACATGGAAAGATGTTGAAGCTGACTATATAGCAAATAACGTGTTAGACGCCGTTAGATTGATAATTAATGATTTAATATTGCCCCAATGAGGCTTAATAAATCGGGGGAGGCAGACTACCTTCCCTTAATTAATAAACGGTCTGAAGTAGCTCATGAATTACCGGTTATAATTTATAATAATGATTTCTCCGTTGACTTAGGAAAAAATGTTACATTTCAATGGTTGTCAATATTTAATGATAGTTTTGAACCGGTGCATGATAATGCGGATCTATCGCTCCTGAAAGAGCTCCATGAAGGGACGTATTATATAATTTTAGTTGTTAATAAACAAGGCAAGTTAATAAAGACGGAAAACGAGCATGAGGCTTCCGGTTATGAATGCGCTTTTAGCCTGGTGGTGAAATAGTGATAAAAATTATTATTCCTTACTGGCTATTACTAAAAACCTGTGGCATGTAAAATCAATATATCCTTCTGTTTGAATTATATTATCAATTTCTTTCAGCTTGTTGAAATATTTTTCAACTGTAAAGTCCGGCACCTGCCACGGTACTGCTTTTAGGTAGTATACAATAGCTCCAATATCATAGAATCTTGTTTTTACTATATCTTCCTTTTGCTTAGTTATTTTTAAACCCGCTTCATTTAACTGACCGTATGCAGTTTTTAAAATCCAGTTGTAATACTGATATTTTGGGACACCCAGAAGTTCATTGATTTCCCTATTGTTTAAACCGCCAACCTGCTGGGTTATAAAAGTTCCTTGTTTTTTGAGAATTCTTTTTACTTCCCTGACAGAATACGATTCATGTCTGTTTATTACCAAATCAAAGGTCTCATCGTTGAATGGCAGGGATTCATCATTATCAACTCTATATACTTTTACTCCCAGAGGCTCCAATCTTTTCTTTGCAATGATTATATTAGGCTCATATCCCTCTGTTACACAAGTACACTTAGGCAATGGACTTAATGAAGACAAAAATTCTCCGCCACCGGTCCCCATATCTAATAATGAAGATATTCCGTATATTCTAAACTTTACTTCATTTCTATAATTCCAGCTTAGTGGAAATTCTTGCATTCTTTTGTTTGATTCTAAATATGAAAAATCCCATCCCTCAAAATTTTTGTTTGCCTCGTCAATTAAGTAATCAAACAGTTCATCATCTGTTAAAGTTTTCTTCATTAATATGTCCTCCTTCATTTTTTGAATTTAAAATTACTTTTAATAGGATGTTTGTTTTTTGTTATTTATTGGGGCTATTTATAATAAACTTCTCCGGAACTGTTAAGAAGTATTTGGATTTCGGAAATAAGTTCTTTAAGCATGTTTACTCCTTCTTGTGTTCTATTTTTGTTAGAAGAAACCAATGAAAAAATCATATCTACTCTTTTTTTATAATCCTTTGGTTTTATACTGAAGCTATCAATCATCTTAACAGCCTTTTTCTCATTAATACAGTATTCTTCATTCAAAGCAAATAAAACTTGGTTTAAACAAGAAATACTTCTGAAACAGTGTCCGCATACATAATAAATATCATCCTTATCGGCATTATCCTCAGCAAACATCAAGGAAAAGGATGCTTCAAACATAAAATATTGCACTAATGCATCTTTTAAAGCTTGAAGATATGGAATGGTTCTGGTATTTCAAATCTTATTTTTATGAGACTGTTTAAGAATGATGCGAATTAATATTTTTTTATTTCGCTCGTGTACATATCCATTTTTTAAGTTTTTCTTCTGATAATTTTTGATACTCTTCATTTGGACATCCAAGCTCTTCTATAATCTTAACTTTTATCTTTCGTTTTGTTAAAAACTCCAGACCTTCGCCCATAGCTGTTTTGGGGTGGGCATAAATATTCACATCAATTTCGACAGGTTCATCCACAATATACAGATAACCATATTCCTTCCCATTGTGGAAAATTGAATTATCATCGTCAATGGCAAGTATTGTCGGTTAATGAGAAAACGCTTCTGCAAGCTGCTTCCATTGTGTAATTGTACTGCCTTCTTCAAGGATTTCAAATATTTTATTTGAACCATGGTACCATATCCCTTGCGGATTAATAACGACATTCCCCTCTCAATAAATGGCGTAAAACTGTTCAACACCTTTTCATAGTAAGGCAGGAAAGATGTTTATCACTGCATACAGGCTGCACTTTTATATGATCGCGTTTTACCATACCAACATATAAGTTAATAAAAATGTTGCCACGTTAAAAAGAACATCCAGCTTTCTTTTTGTATAAGAGATGAGGAATAACCTAAGTGTAAAAACCAAATTGTAACCCACAATAAAAATTACTATTGCAATCAACCGTGACGACAAAATCGTTCCGACAATCAATGCGCTGCATGTAAACAGTATAATTGGAACAATACATATCTTTCTGATGATTGTGGACTTTCCGAAAGGTATAAACAGACCTTTCCTGCTTTTATCCAATAGTGTCGTTAATTGTTTTTCGAAAATCCGGCTGACATTGAGAAAAAATGTAACAATGAAAAATACTGCGATTACGCTGGCAATCTCCGGCTGTCCAAGCAAAGGTATTTCGTTAAAAAGTGGTGTCCTAACAATCAAAACACCAACTGTTATAAAGCAAGCTAAAATTACCCATATGCGCGGCGATGTGCGAATCGTCTCAATAAGCGTTTTGATGCTTAAAGCATTCCTTTGATTCAAAGGAAAGTGATATATAAAGATAGCCTTTTTCCTTTTTGCTTGCTGTTCTTCAGCGATTTGGAGCATTTGTAACATATCTTTACGAGCTCCGGCAGTATTTATGGTGTTAATGAAAATCAAGTCCTGTTTATACTTGTTCCAATCTATATTGAGATACCTGATTATAAAGATAAAGCTTCCGATGATAACAGCGACATTTATCGTTACAGGCAAGATGCCGTCTGTCAATACGAATAAAATGGATGAAAAAACAAAAGTCACACTTATTATCAAAAGCGTTTTATAATCCGCAGAATGATACCTTATCCATGCGAGCAAAAATCCAACATAAAAGTATGTCCCGATGAATACCGTCATTTGTAGAACCGCCAGACTTACAGAAAATTGATACATGGCAAACGAAATCACAAAGGCTGTTATAAAAGCAAATAGCAGTTGCAGTACATACTGAAGGACAAAAACATGCATAAGCCGCTTGCTGTAAAGCAAATAATGCAATGTTGCCGGATTTATAATAATTGGAGGTTTCTTTTTAATATAAACCCCGATAAATACCCAGAATATACAGCCAAGTTTCACATAAATAAGATATGTCGAAATATTTTCCATTAAAGACACAGCGGAATATATCCGTCGAGCCGCAAACACAAAGACAACCATTATCCCCACGATAAACATCCAATAATTCTTTATGAAGTTTCCGGTGGTACGGATCTTGTTTCTGAGAATGTAACCATACATGCTCACTTTTCCCCACGCTTCATTATATCAAGGTAAATTGCTTCGAGGCTGGTGGCTTGTGCAATACCAAAGGCTGCCTGTATATCCTTCTTTGTCCCAACAGCCAGCACGCGCCCCTTATGAAGAATAACATAACGATCGCACAAATTATCAATTACATCCAGTAAATGGGTGGACAAAAGCAATGCCTTCCCCATTTTACGCTGCTCTGTAATTATATTTTTAAAATGGTGTATCTGATTTGGGTCGAGGCCCGTAAACGGCTCGTCTGCAATCAGGATTTGGTATTCACGTAAAAGCGCAAGCGCAATCATAAGTTTTTGCCTGTTACCTTTGGAAAGCAACGAAGGCACTTTATCGATATGATCGCAAAATTCGAAACCCTCAATCAATCCTTCAATATCCTGAACATTTTTCGGATATAGTGCCTTAACAAAGTGCAAATGTTCAAGCAGCGTTAATTCCTCGTAAAAAACAGGTTCGTCCGGAATATAAGAAACGGGGAAATCCTCATTTCTCCATTGACGAATGGAACGGCCGTCTAGAAATACATCTCCGCTTTGCGGAACAAGATAACGCGCGATAATGAGCATCAAAGTTGTCTTGCCTGCTCCATTCGCACCTATAACCCCCGTGATCTCTCCAAGGCTTGCAGAGAGGGAAACATCCTGTAATGCCATTACATTGCCATATGAATAAGAAACATTTTCAACACTCAAATACATAGGTACTTCTCCTCTCATTAGTGTTTTGTGGAGCTAGATATGGTCATATCCCTTCTTCATATTTCAAGTCAAAAATCGGTAAATTGCCATCAGGTGTAGTCCCTGACCAACAGTACTTGCATCTGTTGGGACAACCGTGCATATCCAGGCAGGCAGTAATCTTTTCAAATTTCATCTCCCAAACCCCACACTGGAAATTAACAAAAACTTATTATCAGATGCTTACTGTATCAGAAAAAAAACTATTATGCCGGTGATACCAATCAATGTAAAAAACCTCCTTGAAAACGAGTTGTCTTAATATAGAAATCAGAAGGCTCCGTGGCATCATTTGATTTCTATGATTCCGTCAATTCCCACCACATATCAGGCTTAATCAGCATCAAAAGACCCACAAATGATATAAGAATTCCCAGCAACAGCGTCATATAAATCAACCATTCATTTCCATTATATGTTTTTGTATTTATTTCCGAATTTTTCAATAATAAATTCCCTGAAAACACTTAGATCGTCTACATCTTTTTTTCTTATCAGTGACGCCTGGTTTTTTGTAATATAAAAAATAAAATAATCTTTGCTCTCCATTAAGGCATAAAATTGGCTGTATTTTAACTCACCCGATGACTTTAGCGCCTTATTTTCCATAACAATCCTGTCGTCAAAAAATTTTAAAGTATTAATGCTGTCAAATGCACCCGTTTTGTCGGTCTTTATCCGTTGTGCATTTTTCGTTTCGACTTTTAATAGCACTACGATAATTGCCAGTGCAAACAATGCAATCCAGCTTATAATGAGTTTTATAAAATCTAAATATCCATTATCAAAACTGATTATTATGCCTCCGATCAAAGAAATTAACCCCAGAAAAGGAATTATTGCTTTGTTTCTCCTGAAGGTTGCAATATATAAAAACTTCCTGTAATCTTCCTTTGACATAGTTGTATTAACGATGATTTTAGGCTTCTCCATTTTTATCCCCCAATCTGATTTATTAATTGATTATGCACATTTATACCATATACCTTTATTTTACATCATTTCATCAGTAAAGACATCTGCTTTTTTATAATCCATACCTGTTTATTGAATAATACAACTGGGCAGGGGGGAATAACAGGGGTATTGCAACCTCATGATCTGCTCTAATTCACTCTCATTAAACTGCCCATGAAAAGAGGCAAGTTATATTCGGCATCAATCATCATATAGAAAAATGGCAGGTTTAAAACGACTTCCTTCGGTTTTGCCTCAATAGTCGAGTCGGGCATCTCAACTGCAGTAACGGCTCCTGCTTTTGTACCTTTTTCATCAACATCAATTATAGTTTTGTGAATTATACGATATTATTCGTATGGTAAATAACACCTTTTTATATTATAATTAGAAGATAAAAAGATATGCGATTTCTAAGTAATAGATGATATTAAATATAAGTATTTAACAGGGGCGGGATGATATGTTCAGGGAAATGAGGAGAAAGGACAGGAGTATTGATAACCAGCAGGCTGTTCAACTGTTGGAGAAGGGCCAATATGGAGTGTTATCTACTGTAGGCGAAAACGGATATGCCTATGGAGTGCCGCTAAGCTATGTTTATCATAGGGGAAACATCTATTTTCATTGTGCTGTTGAAGGGAACAAATTGGACAACATCAGATTTAATAATAAAGTTTCTTTTTGCGTGGTTGGTGATACAGAACCACTGCCTGATAAGTTCAGTTACAGGTATGAGAGTGTAATTGTGTTCGGACATGCGGAAGAGGTATATGATAAGGAAAAAGAGGATGCATTGGTTGCGATTATTCAAAAATACTCTGCGGAGTATATGGAAAAAGGGATGGAGTACATAAGGAAAGACGGTAACAAAACAAAAGTCATTAAAATAAACATTGAGCATTTAACTGGAAAGGCAAGGAAGTAACGGCTTTTCTTTCACTTATGGAGATTCTCATCCCGTGTTTAGCCCGCGGGCGAATAAAATGGATGGATAGGTGTGGAGAAAATGAAAATCATATCTGTTAAAAAACACCCGGAATATAAAGATGCAGCAATTAAATATATTCATAGTAAATGGGGATCTCCGGAGAATGAAAAAGTCTATGAAGACTGTATCACAAACTGTATTACAACTACAAGCCCTTTACCGCAATGGTATCTGTTACTGGATAATGATAAAATAATTGGTTGTGCAGGCCTTATAACAAATGATTTTATTAGCCGCATGGATCTGTACCCCTGGGTTTGTGCTCTATACATTGAAGAAGAATACAGGGGAAATGCTTATGGTTCCTTATTGTTGGAACAGGCTAAAAAAGACGCTAAAGCAGGAGGTTTTTCTCACCTGTATCTCTGCACGGGCCATATAGGATATTATGAAAAGTATGGATTTAAATATATTGGTACGGGTTACCATCCCTGGGGAGAGAGCTCCCGCATATATGCCATAGAATTATGATATGTTATACTTTTTGAGATACGATGTGCTGAATTTCATTGAGATAAGAAAACAATTCATATTTTTTGGAGGGAAAAATGCAATTCACTATTAACCCACAAGGATCGTGGTACCATGGTTC
The DNA here is from genome assembly GCA_001513075.1 of Clostridiales bacterium DTU074. Classification (GTDB taxonomy): domain Bacteria; phylum Bacillota; class Clostridia; order Caldicoprobacterales; family Caldicoprobacteraceae; genus DTU074. The sequence goes on from LFSE01000064.1 coordinate 15,627, forward strand.
AAATAAAGTCTTTGATGTACTTATAGAAGGTAGTACTATTACTCAATGGAGGCAGCTTGCAGAAGCGTTTTCCCACAAACCAACAATACTTGCCATTGACGATGACAATACAATTTTTCACAATGGTAAAGAATATGGCTATCTATATATAATAGATGAACCTATTGAAATTGATAAGGATATTTATGCTCATCCAAATACAACTATGGACAAAGGCCTGGAGTTTTTAACAAAACGAAAGTTAAAGGTTAAAATGGTAGAAGAGATTGGCCTGCCAAATGAAGAACAACAAAGATTATCAGAAGAAAAACTTAAACAGTGGTTATGTAGCTGAACAAAAGAATAATAATATTTAGTATGTACCATTTATTTTATAAATGCAAATTGGTGCATATTTCTGTGGAGCGGGGAACAATTGATATAGAAATGTCCTGGAAAGGGTGAAGGCTGTGGAAGCTATTATTGTGGGCGCATTAATAATAATTAATTTCTTCACAGTATATAAGTTCATATTTAATGTAATATTTAGCAATAGAGAGGATTTTTATGATTCTGTAAGATATTCATTTACGCCAAATATCATATCTTTATTCAGGGGCGAATACTGGAAGGATAGAGTAGGAGAATTTAAACTGGGAATATTTATTTTTCTCTGTATTGCAGTAACGGGTTTGGAGTACATGGTTGTTAATGGTATACTGCGCTGGATATTGAACATGTGGAAATGAAGAAAGAGATGTTTTAAAAAAATAAAACCACCTATTGATCGGTGGTTTTATTGTATGACAACTTTTGCTCAACTGCTTTCCACATCTCTGGCTCTTCAAAGCCCAACCGCCACAGGGCTATTCCGCCTAAATTATATTTATTCACCAAATCTAATTTATAGGAAATGCTCTCCGTATTTTCAAACCATGTAGTAAAGGTTATATCCTTTGCATTGGTAAAAATGTAGTAGGGAGCTTTATTATCCTCATGCCACAATACCTCACCCTTATTATTTTCCACAATGTTATATACCTCTTCAGGGGTAACCGGCTCACAGCTCCCATCACTGGCCCAGCGGTATCCATAGGAGGGGATGCCCAGAAGTATCTTATCCGGCTCAATAGCAGATACCGCATATTTTATCACATCCTCTACCCAGCCTATTGAGGCAATGGGACCGGGCTCACCGCCAAACCAATGCTCGTCATAGGTCATCAGCTGAACCTTGTCTGTATATTGTCCAATAGCTTTGTAGTCGAATCCGGCCGACCAGCTATGGTTTATATCATCATCTGTTTTGGCTGGTACGGACGCTATAAGATAATATTTTTCATCTCGTTCAAGGTTTTCCAGTTCATCTTTGAGCTCAGCCAGTAGCTTAACGTAGTTATCCCGTTGGGAATAGGGTATATTCTCGATATCAACGTTTACACCGCTGTATGAATTTCGAGTCAGCTCTTTGATTATATTGTCAACGAGATTTTTTCGTTTCTCAGGGCTGCCTAAAACGCTGGCGGCCAACTCTGAATCAAACATATTATTAGTATAGTTATGAATAAGTGCTAAGGAGATAATGCCTTTTTGTCTATGCAGTTCCAGTTCTTCCACCGGTGGGGTTCCTGTTAAATTACCTTGCCGATCCACCAGATAGGAAAAAGTTGATACCGCATCCAAATATTCATGATACTTCCTGACGGATTGATAGGAACGATCATCTCCTTCATAGTCAACTGCTGAATAACCCAATACTCTAATATCCTCCTTAAGCGGCGCAACCTGTGTCTCGTTATCAGCTACCATTGCCGTCATCTTTGAGGGAGATGCCGATGAAGTATCGCCTATAAGCTCAACTCTATTTAAATTTTCCTTTAAGAAAGCTATGGCTATAAGGATTAAGATAGTAATAGCCATAAAACGAGCTATCAATTTTTCCAATAACATAACCCACCCCTAAACTAAGGTTTTAAGTACAAAAAAGAGGCAAATCCAGTAACAAGATCGTAACATTATGTAAACCATAATTCAAATTGTATCTTTTTCCACAAATCTGCTAAAAACTAAACAAAGTGCCGGTTGAAAATTGAATATTATTTCACAATTGAAACGCTGCGATGCACTCAAAAAATGACGCTATATCAAACTTATCCTGCATAGGATGCATGGGAAAGTATCATTTATAGTAGTGAAACATTAAAAATAAGCCGGATTGTTGATATTTACACAACAAAAATATGTTCTACAAAAAGTAAAATTGCAATAAAAATAACAATTCTTGCAATTATCGTTTAATTCTGATATCATAAAAGCACCAAAAAAATTAGTTGCAGGATGGTGTTTTCAAAGGATAAACCACCCGCGATTAAATTAAAAGTTAGGGAGGGATCATGATGCTGCAGGTGTTCTTATACATTATTGCAATTGGCCTGGCAGGTATAACTCTTGCTCTTCTATTAGGATATCGGAAAAATAATTATCATGTCTTTCTGGTACGCCAGTTCAATATACAAGAGAATGAGTATGACAGGATCTACAACAATAATTAAATGAAAAGGAGAGCGTTATGAAAAGTTCAGGATGAAAAAGGCTCAATACAGAAGTATGGAGCCTTTTCCTTTTTTAAGGAAAAAATAAACTGTTTACATGATCCCGGATTATTTCGGATAGAAGGTTTCGGAGCTTATAGGGCAGGGAAAGGGCTGTTATTATAATGGTATTTAATGTATAATAGATTATGGTTATGGAGGAATTATTTATGAGTTTTGATAAATTATATAAACGGGTGGGAGAAAACAAACAAATAATTTTATATTACGTACTCATATATTGAAATACAGGAAAAGCCAATAGATAAAGATAATATTATTAAAGAATAAAAGACTATTAT
>LFSE01000083.1 GCA_001513075.1 Clostridiales bacterium DTU074
CTCCTTATATATAATTATGTCGTAGACTTTTGTAAAACCCTAAATGATCTGTTTCAGGGTTTTACTCAATATTTCAAGCAGTATTCCCATAACTTTAAGTTGGCATTATATAGCCACAAAAATAAAGTAAGGGAATCCTGCATGAAACCTAAATAACATTGGTTTTTTGAGTTTTATATTGGTAATTTCATTATTCCACTACTGATTTATGGCCTCCTGATATCAATTAATATAGCATTCCGTTATTAACTTCAGCTGTTTCTTGTATTGTGTAAACAATTGCTGATATTTCTCTACATTGTCTGGGTTAGCTTCATACGTATCTATATAGCTCACCAGACGACGGCTTCCTTCTATAATGGTGGGGAACCATTTTAGAGCCTTTCCTGCTATTATAGCGGCGCCAAGACAAGATGTATGCTTTACCTTAGGGATATTAATAAGCACCCCCATTACATCAGCTATAATCTGAGGCCAAAGAATGCTTTGAGCTGCTCCGCCCGCCATAACCAGGGTACCTTTCTTAAAGGTTTGAGGATAAAATATTTCTATTACGCTTCTGACATCAAAGGCTACCCCTTCCATCAGAGCACGGGCGATGTCATACCGATCATGGTTAAAAGCTAAGCCTAAGATGGTACCCTTATTGAGCTTTGCTTTGTCGATATAATAAACACCGCTGAAGGAAGGATAGAACATCAAGCCATTTGCTCCCGGCGGCTTTTCGGCTGCTTTTCCATCTATCTGACCAAATTCCTCAACATACTTACTCCCATCATTGTTTACCACTTCTTTGCCCAGATTATCTTTAAACCACTCCATAACCCTGCCGTTTGGACCCATGCTGACGAGTGTACCCCATTTTTCTTCAGCAGCATGACGACTTTGGGCTATATGGTCGTGGAATTCTTCCTTGTAGCTGTCGGACACTCCCAACACTACCCACGCAGAACCCGTAGCTAATAGAATATCCTCCGTACCTACCACTCCGGCACCGGTTGCTGAACAATACTGATCATGGGCTCCGGCTACTACGATTACATTTTCTGCCAATCCCAGTTCTTCCCGGGCTGTTTCACTCAACTTTCCAATGACGTTCCCGGAATCCATCAGCAACGGCAGCTTATCCTCCCTGATCCCCACCCGGTCCATAATATCCGAATCCCACTTTTTCTGGTGAATATTCATCAGCTGGGTAATTCCTGCACTGGAGGGATCAATTGCAAATTCGCCGGTTAACTTATATGCGATAAAATCAATGGTTGAGAGAAACTTATATGTACGTCGGAATAAATCAGGTTCGTTTTCACGAAGCCATAGAATCTGCAAAGCATTCAGCCCGCTTCCCAGTTTCCATCCGGTAGTCCTGTACACATAATCGTCCAAATTCTTCTTTCTCAATTCTTCATATTGAGCTGAAGCCCTTTGATCCATCCAGGTAATGGATTTTCTTAAAGGTTTCCCATGGTCGTCTACAGGTACCAAGCTACCACCCTGGCTTGAAAGCCCAATACCTACTATATTCTTTCGTATTTCTTCATCACGGATACACTCTCTGATGGTAGCAACTACCGCATCCCACCAGTCCATGGCATCCTGTTCCGCCCATGTGTTATGAAGCGTATAGGTAGGATATCCTTTATAGGCGATTGCAAGGATCTCCCCTTCTGGGTTAACCACAATGGTTTTGGTCCCAGTAGTTCCTATGTCAACTCCCAGTATTAATTCGTTCATATCAATCCCCCTACCTGCCACTATTCAGCTGTCTCTTCTTTCCAGCGCTTTCTTACCCTTTCATACACCTCATCAGGTATATCAGGGCTGCCAAAAGAGCATCGGGGAGCTAAATTGTCTCCGGCGACATTTGGATCGGTGCACCAGTTATCATTCCGATATTTTTCCCTCACAGCTTTATCCCTGAAATCCGGAACTTCTATTGGTATGTTGCCGTTGCATATAGAGCGGTATGCCAGGATCCCCGGAAGTGCCATATCCAGCGCCTGGTAAACATCTATAGCTTCTTCTCCATCAGGCCGACCCAATATCTTCTCGAGAAAATAGTGCATGGTATAAAAATCGCTGCCGCTATGGCCCTGTATGGTTCTGGATAGCTTCGTGCTGATTCTGGGTTTTGGCTGGTAGCTGATCTCAGTATCAGTTATCCCCTCTCCGTCCTTATATACGTAAATTCGATTTACCCCTTCATGCCATCGATCCGATTCCATCATGCCTTTATCTCCGTAAATGCAGTACCAAATCGAAGATGGCTCTCTCTTTAAATTGCCATGAAGGCTTTTTACGGTAGCACCGTTGCTCATTTGGGCTAGTATCATTCCCGAGGTTCCGCCGCCATAGCCTAGTTCAGCCATATATCTGGCATTGGGCGTTTCAAAGCCAACTACCTTTACCGGACGTTCACCCGTTATGGTTATGATGGGTCCCAGGCTGTGAGTGCAATAATAAGTAGAGTATAAGCGGTTTCTCCAATGGTTTTTATCTCCATATGTAATCAGATGCCAAATGGGTTCACAATTATGAACGTATTCTCCCTCTCCGTGCATGAATTCACCTATCTCACCACTGGCATACAGCCGTTTCATCTCCTGTGTGGCTGCAAAATAACAGTAATTCTCAGCATAAGAATATACCTTGCCGCTTTGTTCTACTGCCTCTACCAACTGAACGGCCTCGGCCATGGTCTGTACCGGCAAGACCTCGCTGACCACATGCCTGCCGGAGTTGAGCAGCCTTATAGCATAGGGTGCGTGCTCGGTAGCATAATTAGCCAGCACAACAGCATCCATATCATGATGGAAAAAGGCTTCAAAATTCGTATAGTATGTAATCTTTGAACCGGTTTCCTCCGCTACCTTTTTACACCTTTCCAATAGTGGCTGATATTTATCGCAGATGGCCACCAATTCAGCTTCGGGATGCCTTGCCATGACGTTGATCATGGTCATTCCCCTGTAAGCGCCAAACACACCAACTTTAATTTTATGCATTTTGCTCATTCATCATCTTCCTTTCCCGGGACTCTCAAACTTAGATGCCCCCTCAGACTTAGATCCCCCTTTTATAACAGGTAAACGAATTCTTCAAATCTTATTTGAATGGGAAAATCGGGGAGCCAATTCCCAAACCTGGTTGCGTTATCGGTAACGTAGATGACAAAATTTTATATTCTGGCATACTCGAATCCCATATTAATTTCCATGATCAGTCATACAAATCAGAACCATGATATACAAACTGAAAGCACCATAAGATTGGCCGTTTGATTAGCTGTTAAACTATTACTTTGTATGCATCATTTGCTGGAGAACCCAAATAAACCGGGAATCCTCTCCTTTTCTCCGTATTTTACATATCATTTTTGTTACCGGTATCGGTAACATTATTTTATATTCTACATATTCTACACTATATTCAAAAATCCTTCTTTCTTTTTAAATTTTTCTTCCCGGTTCTGCTCCCAAACACTTGTAGCTTCTACCCTCATATTTCCCAAATACTTGTAGCTTCTACCCTCATATTGATGAAAAAGGCAGATTCACCTTTGATGCTTCTATAAAACCTTTTAAACTCCTTTGTTCAATCTTTCTCCAACCGCTCCACCGGGATGGATAAGGGCAAACTGTTCATTTTTGTAATCCAGTTCCTCGATAAGGGCGACTTGGATAGCATCAAATATAGCTGATAATACTACAAAGCTTGACGTACCCTGACTGTTATATTTATCGCTTTCCCGTTCAACATGCATCTTTATTACAATATCCGAACCCATCGCCAGGGGTGACTCCATATTTTCGGTTATACTGATAATGGTTACCCCCTTCTTCCTGCATATCTGTTGGATGGGCAGGAGCTCGGCAGTTTTGCCTCCACGGGAAGCCAGTACCATAACATCACCTTTCCGGACAAAACCCATACCCCCGTGAAGCGCTTCAGCCGGCGAAATAAATCTTGCAGGTCGTTCAATACAGCACATTGAGTGAGCAAAATGCCGGCATGCTATGCCCGAATGGCCGCATCCGCTGGCAGCAATACGCTCGGCCTTAGCCAGAGCATCAATAGCCCTTTCAAAAGCGTATTTATCTATATGATCTAAAGCCTTCCTTATGCATTCCGCTTCAATAATAAATGAGTCCCGGGCATACTTCCATGAACTTTCTTTCATATGGCATTCCCCCTTCAGAATCCAAATCCGTCATTCTCATAGAATGCAGATTAACCAGCCAAATAGCCAAAACAGTTAATGCAGCATTTCAAACGACCATTCCCATCAAAACGTAATATCCTAAATCATCTCCTATTTATGCATTTACATTTGGAATTTACGGTGGCACCTCCGCCATTGTACAAATACTTCCATCATTTACAGCATAATTTCCATATTTTATTGCAGAGATGCCGCCGTAACAAAAAACCAGATTACCTCTTCTGCTGTAAATCGAATAACGGAGAATAGGCCTTCTCTTCATCCGTATATTTGCGCAGAGTATTTATAACTTCCCCGTTGTTCCACTTTCGATCTCCCACATCCTCCGTAGTCCCCATAATGGTAATGTTTACCTGCCTTCGACGTGCCCTAACATGATCCCAGTCAACAAAATATATATGGGCAAATTCTCCCCCATCCAGTTTGCCGTCTTTAATTGTCATGCATTCGCTGCGGCCAAAAAATGCGCTGCGAAGATGGGCATCCGTGTTCATGCTGGTATAATCACCGGGCTCATTAACATAACGAGCGAACTGTAAATGAACAGGACCGGGATGTCGATATTGTTTTTCTTCAACATAGTCGGGAATCAATTTACGCATGATATCCAAGAGGTCGTGCTGCAGGTATTCCAGATCAAAGGAATCAATGTCATGGGAACATTCCTGAATGATTACACTGCAGGTAGTATGATGGGAAACAATGGAACATATACCGTTTTTAACACCCGACGCTTCTACGATCTCAATAACTTCCTTTGTGATATCATGAAATGTAGGAATCCAACCCCTGGATTGCAGTTCCAATTCTTTTTGAAAAACCTTAAATTCCATTTTGCAAACCTCCCTATATTCGTTTTTTTCTCCTGTTTACGTACTTAATTTATAGAAAGCTAAAGAATGAACATCTTACACTTCCCTGCTGTTTTTCCGCGAATTCTATTTATATTATTACTATATTCCAACCCATCAATTGCCCGAATTTTTGTATGATATCAAAGTCAGAAGTATAACATAACACCGAATGATGGGTTCCTCCTGCCATCGAGAACTTTGTCAGGAATTCGGAAATATCGCATTCCGGCTTAAACCAGGCTCGGATACTGTTTTTGAAATTGTCATAGCCGCTCATATCAATAATTTCTCCCTTAGCAATGATCAGCGTGAATTGGCCGTCTGCATCCGGTGCCAGGTTTACGATTACAGCCCGTCCCGGCTTATATAAGGCATATGCAATGGCAGGATTATCCCCATCGGTATATCGGAAATCCATCTCGACCAATACCGGCTTAGATGCAGCTATGGCAACGTTCATCTCACCCATATGACTCAAAAAAACGGTATTGTTCTTCCAATCGGGGCAAAACATCTCGGTAAAGGTGGTCTCTTCCAATTCAGATGCAAGAGTGCCTGACAGAGCCGCCGTCAACACATCCCCCTCTCCAGCATATCCAATCCCCATCGCCATCTGTTTTTCGATTTCCAAAAACGGCATTACATTTATTGGGGAGTTCTTTCTAATGTTTAGGAAATTTACGGTAAAAGCGTCCAGCTGTTTGTTCTTAATCCATTTGCGCAGAGCAAGGCCTACTTTAACGGATTGGTAATGGGTCTTCTCATTTATATTGGAAGCATCAAAACGCTCTCTGTCAGAAGCTATTTCATCTTCTATTTCTTGTTCCGTAATGCTTTCCATCAATGCCGCTGCCTCGTCCATATCGAATTCGATTACTTCCACGCCTATGTTCTTTTTCAATTCATCAAAAGGCACGGCAAAATCGCCCATTCCTTTAAAGGGTGCGCCCAAGATACCTACTCTGGCCGTCTTTATGTTCGATGCCAGCTTGGAGGCCCTGGCCCATGAAACAACACGATCCAAAACATCCGAATGTTGCCAATGACCGGTTTCAATATAGTATTGTCTATTAAAACGCTTCAACAGATTGCAAAGGTCCTGGACACCATGAATTCCGTGGTTATACATAATTTCGTCAGGAGAGGTATTATTGTCAAAGACGTATGTAGGAGTGGTATTCAGAATTATCAAGGGCAAATCGGTTTTAATCAATGCTTCATACGATTCCAATGACGGAGAATAGGCCAAATACAATGTAACAATAGCATCTACTTGCCTGCTTTCGAAGTCTTTAACGGCCTTTTCAAATTCGGGCTTTATTCTGCATACATCGGAACATATTACTGCTAAACCTTTTTTTTCAAGCTCATTGCTGATGGTTGTAACAAAGCTGTTGATCCTGCCTCTTATCTGAGGCATTGCCTGATCGTATAATTCCAAATAAAAAGGCAAAAGTCCAATCACGGGTTTACGCATATTGTTTCACCTCATTCATTTTTTTCAACATCCCTTAACTTAGCAGGTTTGGTTTATTAAGCTATTTTTGCTTTAGCCTCCACCTCCCATTATTTTTTTACTTCACATATCCCGGCCAAAAAGTGTATTATGCTATAAAACCACAGACCGAGAAGGCTTGTCTTTAACCTTAAATTGCAGTACGGAAAATGCTCCATCAACTTCTTTATCCACAGTTACGTCGTTTTTTACGTTATCGGTAACGCCAACCAGTAAATACGGAGCATGCTTTGTATATCTTACAAAGCCTAACTGCCGGCCACCGGACCTGAGCTGGTACTGGAATATGAATTTATTATATTCCTTGGACTTATCATATTTTCTTTAAAAATTACATCAAGCCTGGTGTACATCCTGTCAAAAGGAGGTTTCTTGCCTTCAACCAGGTAATCAAACAACAATTTAATCACATAATAGCCCTGTGAAAAAGGATCTTGGCTTATGCACGCGTGAATTATACCATCCTCCATCAAACGCTTCACATTTTCGGATACCTCATGACCCACTACAATTGCATTCCTGAGCTTTTTGCTGTTTTTTACAATGCACCCGATGTCGTATAAAGACACCCCGTCAACATCATAGATAGCATCAAACTCCCCGGTATTTTCAAGAATGCTTTTTATAACGTTTTGCCCGTTTTCTCCCAAAGCATCATAGTTAAAGGTATATTCAGCTATTAAGTTGATGCCCTTGTACTCTTCCCTCAGAATTTCTTTAAAACCTCTCAGCCTTTCTTCATATTCGAGGGATTGGATATTGGGATTCAGCGTAACTACCCTGCCCTTTAACCTTAAAAATTTAGCGATAAGCTCTCCTGCAATTCTGCCGCTCTGCCTCATCTGGGGACCTACATAGAAAAGCCTTGAGGAGTCAGTTATATCATCATTTAAAGTGGCTACGGCAATGGATTTTTGGCTCAATTCATTGATCTTTTTTCTCAGTCTGTCGCTGTTTACCGGAACTATAACCAGTCCGTCTATCTTCTCAACGGTCAGCTCGTCAATTTTTTCAAGGAGTTCATTTACTTCGCGGTAATTTTTCAACTCCTTCAGTATAAGCTGCATTCCAAAGTCTGCTAATTCTGCCTCTGCGGCCTTTATCCCAGCCTTCACGTTATTCCAGAAAAAAGCCGGATTGCTTTGACAGATAACACCGATATTAATCATCTTTGATTTTAAGGACAGTAAACGGGCTACCTTATTTGGTTTGTAATTATATTTTTTTACTAGGTTTAGAACTTTTTCCCTTGTGGCTGCACTGACACCCGGTCGGTTATGTATGGCACGATCCACCGTTCCTTTCGATATCCCAAGCTCATCAGCTATATCCTGTAGTGTAACTTTCTTCATAACTTCATCCTTCCGTTATCGGTACCGCAAGTTGTTAATTTAATAATTCAACATATTTTCAAAAAATCCTTCTTTTTTGAAAAATTTTTTGACACTTTAAACGCACTTAAACAACAGCAAACAAAATAAAAGAAGGGGAGGTTCCTCCTCCCTGAATTTCATCATTATAATCCAACCTATAAAATCCCATGTTGAATCAAATTCACAACCAGCTTATATTTTAAATCAAACTTATTAGGCTATTCTATTCAGCAAGCTCAGGCTTTCCGAAAGTACGATACAACCACTCAACGCTCATCTCAAACCATTTTGCAGCATGGTAATCGACAAAGTCGGTTCTTCCGTTTGCGGTAATAGGAAGAGCCAATGAAAGGCCGTGTACACCTTGCTGGAAAATGTGGCATTCAAAGGGTCTTTGATACTCGGTGTATTTGGATATGAATTTCAAAACCCCTTTAACATCCACTAACGCATCTTCAAAGGTATGCCAGCAAAACATGGGGATTGCATTTTCATCAACATAGTGGTACAGATTTAACTTTTCTGCTTCTTCCCTTGTATAGTTCCCGCCGAGTAACATCTGTATTAACCTATCGTGTATATCATCGTTAATTACCAGTTCCAGGGCAGGATATGCCAGAATCATGGCATTTGGACGATGTTCCCCTTTTAAACTCACCCATGCTGCTAAATGGCCGCCTGCAGAAAAACCGCATACGGCAATCTTATTAGGTATAACATTCCATTCCCTGGCATTCCTTCTTATTATTCCAATGGCATCAGAGGCTTCTTTTAACGGTTTACAACCGTTAGCATGTTTGCCAACCGAATATCTGAGCACAAATGTTTGAAACCCCTGGGCAGAATAGGCCAGAGCAATAGGTTCTGCCTCCCTATCCGAAGTAAAAACATAGGCTCCTCCCGGAAAAACCAAAACTGCCGGCCTTTCCGCAACATTCTTTAGTTCATTGGATGGTTCCTGAATATAGCCTGTTAAACAGACCCGTCCGTCTTCGGTTAAATTATGCCTGACAATTTTCATAACCATTTACCTTCCTTTCCATACCTGTAATTTTTATTGATTCTTTTGTTCAATATTTGTACTCGACTTAAGCAGCAAGCCCTGATGTACGCCTAATCGCCTTTTCACGCACTTCTTTGAATATGGAGGGACACCTTCAAAATGAATAAATCGTTTCCAACGTTATTCAGCCTGTATCAAATAATACATGGATGCAAACTCCTTGCCTAGTTTGAATTTAAAAACTCCGTCTTCATATGTGGAGGGGACAACTCCCGCGAAGAATCCTTCCGCATTGACCGACCACACCCTTAATGTTTTCAGTTCAGTTTTCAGTGCTATATCCACCTCTATAGCCTCTATTAATATTGGAGGTCGTCCGACGTCCAACATTCTGTTGCGCTCCTTATTGAACTTCATATCGGTGTTTTCGGATCTTCCAACGGCCGTCAGCAATATATTATCGGAGAGGTGTAAAGGCTTATCGGTCAATGAGCTCAGGGCAATTGTGGCAAAATCGGTCTTAACCTCAAAGCTGACCCCATTCAGTTCAAGCCGTGGTACGTTGCCCACAAAGCCGTATATTGCTTTCGTCCGCTCGCTGTCAATCCAGCCGATTCCCTTCTCCCAGCTTCTATATGTTTCCCCCGTGTCGGATAACACTTCTCCCTTATCGTCTTTCACAACCTTCTCGCCCGGCAATATGATATTCTTTTCAATCTCCCCCGCTGCTTCCTCAAAACACATACCAACCTTGTGTCTTTCGGCAATCAAACTCAAAGCCGGAATTTCTCCCGGAGTGAGAGCCATATCATCCACCATTATTTCATAGCTTTCCTTTGCACACTTTATATCTCCCCTTCTGAGCAGCAGAGCGCAATGATAAAAGAGACCGAATTTGGCCGGGTCGTTCCATGTAGTAAATACCCCTTCCCTATAGGGAACGCTCCCGATGGCTCTGGAGCTTATTTCCTTGCCAGTTATATCAATATCCTTACGTGAGGTATAAGCGTAGGTGTGAATAGCAAAGCCCGACCAGTTTTGCAACGCGCCTACAGCAGCCAGATAGATGGGGCTTTCGGCCCGCCATTCATTTGGCCAGGGCATATCCCACTCGGATACGAAAAACGGCCTATTTAGCTTTCTTTGGAATGAAAAGGAAGGCAGCATTGCGTCGACTTCCCGAACCATGGGTTTGTTCATAAACTCTTTTACATCTTCCTGCCACTTCCAACCATACCAATATGCATGCCCGTCATCAAAATCAGTAACGGATTGGGCCTTTCTGTTTGCTGCATTTACAGCCCAATTGGTACCCGTTATCGGGATCTTCACCCCTATATCCCGCAAATGCTGGATCATCTCCTTATAATAGCTCTCCTGAACATGGATTAAGAATTCGATCATAACAGGATCTCCCGAAGAATAATCTATCTCTCCTTTAGGAATGTCCAAGCCCCTTTCTTCAAGCCATTCACAGTACATCTTATCAAGCTGTTTTTTGTAATAGGGAATCGTTACAGGGCGGCTGAACATATCCCCTTCATTTATTATCTCTGCAACGGCTATCGCCGGATCATCCTTATATGCAAGGCCGGTATACGGATTGATATGGGTCCACAGATCGTAGTTGAACTTCTTTTGCAGCTCTATCAGCCGTCTGTCAAACAGGCAATAAGGCCTGGCTGCATCCTGGAGCTGGTGGGCAGCATAAACCCCGTCTCCCGTCTTAAATTTTCTATACGTGAGCATATCCATATATATGTATATACCCTCGTTCTTTAGACAATATATCAGATAGTCAAGCCTCTTCATGCTCTCGGGATCAAAGCTTAAAGTGTTGCCCTTCCTCTGCCCCTTTGAGAATTGAAATATATTAGGGGTTGCCCACTCTGCATCCATCTGATGAAATCTCACAATGTTGATACCTATCTTGGCCAGTCTTTTAGCGATCTTTTCGCTGAAATCGAAGGGTGGAAAATTCAGTCCGCTGTTAAAATTAGTTCCCCAAAATACGGCCTTTGTCCCATCTTCAAATACGAAATTCTCGCCATCCACCTTCAAAAAGCCGTGCTTTCCGGCCGGTTTTTCCCTGTCAAATACAAAGGAAATATCAATGGGCACATCGTCCCAATAAAACGGATACGGTATGAACATAAGTCATTCACCCCATACTATTTATCATAGATTTCCTTTAATGTCTTTACCGTCTCGTCCACCAATTGCTGGCCACCTTCCGGTGAAACCAAATTGCAGAACATACAGGCACTATAGCCCTTTCCGGCTACCCCTCTTTCAGTAGCCAAGTAGGTTCCGCCTTCCTCCCCCGACGTACCCGCAAGCTGGATTACAAAAGTTTGTACAAAAGGAGAACGGGCTTGAATCCTGTGCATATAATCCATATACAGTTCAAAACAGTTTGTGGAAAAGGCTATTTCCCCCAGCCTGACCACATGCAGCTCCATTGGAAATGTCGGTTCCTTATCCTGTTTTTCATAGCGATCTATAATTTCCCTGAACCTGTTTTTTTGAGCTTCAAATGAGGATATTTCAGATATCAGCTCGATGGGTGAGACGCCTTCAGTTTTTGGTGCAGCCTTCTCCAATCGTTCCAGGCTTTCCTTTGCAAACTCGAGTTCTTCATCGGTAATTCTTCGCTTTGCAAGCTGAACGGTTTTTACCTCATGTACCAAAGGCACCTCGGTCTTTATATCCTTCCTGGCCCAGCTCAACACCTCATCAAAGGCCTCTGAAATCCGCTGTGCTATATCCTTTCTTGCCGCGTTTTCCACTCCGATTTCTCCATACTTCAGTCTAAAACGCCTGTCCTGTGCAGCCCGATAGTGCAGAATCCTTGGAGCTAAATCGCCGGCAGCGGCGCATTGCGGCAATATATGAATATCTCCGTATTTTTCACAAATTGCTTCTCGGACGTCATGCCAGTAATCGGCTGAAAGCTTGTATTCATGTTCAGAATTCTGTGAGGGACATGGCACGTTGATAACAGCTCCGGTCAGATTATTGTCTTCATCAAATGTATACAGAAGGTTTATAAAATGATCCGCTCCGGCTTCGTAATGGCTGAAATTGTCATCGTTAGTATTGCCGTACATCTTTGCATGGCCGTCTATCATGTATCCGCTGACCGAACCACCCCGCTGCGAAATGTCGTCAAAATACACCACGCGACGGCTATGGCCCACAACTGCGTATCCATAACCGTATGCAATTCCGCCCTCGGAGCGTTTCTCGTAAGCTTCGCAGATAGCGTCCGCACATTGGGATACAAGGAAAGCACGGTATTCAAGGCTTGATGCCAACTCAATCTCTGCATCGGCTAATTGGGCTTTATCCAGTATTTTGCCGACATCATAATCATAATATGAAGCGCCGGTGTGGGTATGGGTTGCATTCATAATTATCTTTTCGGTGGGAATATCGGGATTTTGCTTTTCAACCGCCGCTCTTACATCATCCAATAATCTGTTGCGAATTGCAACCAGATCAACCGACAGAAAGACTACAATATCCCGACCATCATCCAGAACCAACGCATTTGCCAATAATGGAGCCCGCACACCCTGGGAAATCCTCATATAGAATTGGCCAGGTATGTTTACCGGTTTGTCGGTACTGATATCCCTTGTAGCCCACCCGATTTTTAATCTTTGCATTTTAATCCTCCCCGCTTAATAATCGTTTAATTTTATGAAAACAACTGAAAACTCCCAACCTGTGCCATGCACGAGATTTGCATTATAATTCTCCTATTGTTCCAACAAATTCCTCTCCACAACCTCTTTTGAGGAATCATCCGGTATCCAGAAGGTTTTGATTTCGCATTGACCGAATTCAGCCTCCCATTCCCTTTTGAGTATGGGTACGGAAATGCCGGCCCTTGTCTTTACCCCCGATGTTTCATAACATCTAAGGATATAACCGTCATCATTCTCAGCTCTCTTGAAAACGGTTGCTATGATGTTGTCAGCGGATATTCGTATTCCTTCCATAGCTTGAGGCAATGGTCCTTCATGGTAAGTCTCCATGATGCCTACCGGCTTAATGTTAAGTTCATAGGCCCTCTTCACCACCCGGACATCTCGCCAGTCTCCCGGATGTGGTACCAGGACATAGCTAAATTCCTGTACTCCTTGATCCAAAAATTCGCGCCACTCGTCCCGGGCACCAAAGTGATCAGCAATAATGGAGCTGTTAGCCACGGTCATCCGCATATCATTATCCAGTATACTAAAGCTGTATTTGGAATCGTTAAGGATTGATAAGCCATATAATTTGTCTCCGGCTTTTCCGGTTACATCGATCCATTGCTGGCCTGGTTCCTCTTCGCCATTGGTTGGCCTCTGTATAAAGCCGTAGGGAATCTCATAAGTAGCAGTTGGCTCCTCCACATTGACCGGGAAGGAAAGCTTGAGCATCTTATGCTTTTCCCGCCAATCCAACTTCACCCGAACCTCTACCTCCGCTTTATCCCGGTATATTATGAAGTCCTGCCTTAAGGTTGAATCATTATACCGGCTGGTTACGCGAAGGATCCATCTTAAGGGTCCGCTTTCCATTAACTTTATTTTAGCATCGGTAAAACGACCAATCTCATCGTTAAACTCAAAAATACCGTGAGCCCAGGTGTCACAGTGGTGAATGTCAATTACAACTGAAACCGCTCCCCTGCCCTTAAATACCTCAACATCGTTTATTTTATCGTACAGGCTCTTTATATAGCCGGTGTGCTGCTCCAATTCCAGCCTTATATAGGAATTCTCAAGCACATTCGTGGGCTTCATCTGTTCAGCCTCACTGCTGTCAGAACTGCTATCAAAACTGCCGTCGAAACCGACGCCTTCGAACTCCTTATTCAGGTACACCCAATACACCCTATACCCAAATGCCGGAATCACAGCTTCAAACAGGGTATTCCATTTATCCTGACCATTGGTCTGCGGGCCTCTTACAATTTGTATGGGAATTGGATTGCCCTTCTCATCGGTAATCCCTTTTACGACGCTGTTTACCTGAACCGTCGATTTAACCTCCCAGGATAAAGGATTAAATACAACAAAAGGCGTACCCATATCATCGTATTCCCACAGGTACCAATGGTTCTCCTTGCTCCTACGCTTTGCGCCAGCTGTCATGGTATCTATAGCCCAGGATATCTTCTGGATGGCCCCATTCAGAATCCAGGCACCTGTGTGCAGTGCCCAGCCGTGGAATTCCCTTGCATCATCAAAAGCTTCCTTTATGCAACAGCCACCCATTATATCATGAAATTGATTGAACATGACCTTTTCCCAGGCAGCCTGTAAATCCCTACCGGGGTATGGATAATTAAGCATATGACAGGCTAAAGTCGCAAACTTTTCCGCACTCATCAGCCTGTGTTCCGCCTTTCGATTGTCGGCTTTTATCTGCCAGTTGGCGGAATAACAACCGCTGGCATGGTGCTGCAAATCATCCCTTACCACGGGTAACTTGCATGCTTTCTCCTCTACGGCTTTGAAATATCTCTCGGGACAGCTGAAAATATATCTGTCACCGCCATCTTGTTTTTGTATTTCCTGGATGGCCTTTAAATTTGCAATTGTCGGCCCTCCTCCGTGATTCCCAACGCCATAAAAGCACATAAAGTCGATTCCCTGAGCCTCAGCCAGATCATTGGTACGCCGAATCTTTTCCACTACCGCATCCTTACCTCTGCTGTTATAGGCAAAGGGTATTTTAAAGGCAAGCACTCTGCTGCCATCCGGGCTTTCCCACCAAAATACATTGCCCGGCAGTTCCTTCTCGTGATCCCCCGGCCTCATAAACACATAATAATCCATGCCGCTTTTTTTAAGTATCTGCGGCAGCGTACCGTTATGACCAAAAGAGTCAACATTATAGCCTACTTTAGCCATTTTTCCGAACTTTTCCATAAAATACCGCTGGCTGTACAGAACATGCCGGACGAAGGATTCACCTGATGGTATGTTACAGTCGGGCTGGAGCCACATGCCTCCCACAATTGCCCAGCGTCCTTCCCGCACTCTTTCCTTAATCTCCTCAAACATGTCGGGCTCGTTTTCCTCTATCCATTTGTAGTAGGACGCACAGGCGCTGGTGAATATAAAATCGGGAAATTCCCTCAGCCTATCCAGAGCCGATCGAAAGGTAGCTTTAATCTCCGCATATCCCTCCTGCCATCGCCATAGCCATACCGGATCGATATGTGCATTACCAATCAGATGAATTTTGTATTCTCCTTTATCCATGTTTTCCATCCTTTCTTATTTGAATGCATTTTTTGTTGTTATCAAAAGGTATGAGCCGAAGATAATGAACAGAATTGACATCCCCCCAGTGAAATGTCTCTCCAATTAACATTGTGGGTATATGCCAACGTCGGCGTAGAACTGGGATTAAGAAAAGGAATTGACTCACCTCCGACGTATTATCCCTCTGAGCACTCAGCAAAAAATTAGTTTAGAATATTGCCAGGAATGGTACTATTATCATGTTACACGAATTAAAAGCAAAGGACAAGATCATTCATGCAATTTATTATGAAAAGTATAACTGGGATTTTAAAATATGCAGTGGCAAAACATATGTAAACCGACGGTAAAAAAACAATATGGGTTTAATTATCCATCATCAGATAATTAAAACCACCATTAGCACATTAGCCAAATAACATGCTAAATTCTATTAAACAAACTTTATTTATGTCCAGACCTACATCATACTGATAAATTGGGGCACTCCCTAATATGCGAAAAAGTGGCAACGGCATATATTCCCTTATACTTCACCCAGGATACGCCTTGCATTGTCCATGCCAACCCTGGAGCCATACTGGCAGTTTTCCATCCCCTCAAATTCAATTGAAATATAGCCGTCATATCCCGAATTCTTTATAAGTCTCAATATCTCCCACATATCCATGTCGCCCTGCCCAATGATTGCACCCCGCAGGAAATTGCCGCTAAATGTTCTAAACCATTTTCCGGCACAATCAAATAGGGTTGTACCACCAGGATCCCGATAGGAAGGACGCAAATAAAAATCCTTCAGATGAATCATGACTGCGTAGGGAAGGGTCTTCTTAACTCCCACAACCGGGTCTTCGTCCATGCAGAGAAAGTTTCCAACATCCAGAGTCATTTTAAAATTCGGCCGATTGACCTCATGTATTAACCTGATTATCCGATCGCTTCCATTCACATAAAAGCCATGGTTCTCAACGGTCGTGATAATGCCATACTGGGCTGCATAGTCTGCTATTCTTCTGCAGGCATCTACCATTCTGGGCAAATCCTTTTCAAAATGAATTATCGTATTCTGATCAGCCGATCGCCGAAAAGCCGATACATCATGTCTCATCCGCATAACACCCAATTTGTTGGCAATATCCACTTCATTCATCAATCTTTTGATCTCGTTTTCGTAAGCTTCTTCATCCTCCTGCAACACATTTGCCAATATGGCATAATTGGATATTTCTATTCCAACTTCTTCAGCTTTTTTTCGTATAGCTTCGATCAGGGAATCATTGTCCACCAGATTATAGCCGAAGGGGACGATTTCAACATGTTCTCCTCCATTATCGGCAATCCATTGGATCACGTCCAATACGCTCATTTCACCAGATTTGATGGCAGGTAATAAACTATAAGTGCTCAAACCGATTTTCACTTCCCATACCCCCTGAAGAATTTGTTATAATACTATTATTATAATACCATTATAATACATAATTTTAGAATTTTATAGGTTTTAGCATATATCCTTCAAAAAACTCAGTATTTCAAAAACTCAAAAATATAGGAGGATCAGACTGGAGATATTACCTCCTTTCCGACCCTCCCCTATTTCTTAATACCGGAACTGATTGGTCCGCTTACTTCTTATACTTAAAATCATATGCATCCTGATATATCTGAATGAATCTTTCTAAGTTCATGTCTTCCAAGGTCTTCAGATAGGTTTCCCATTCTGTCTCCAAATCAGCATCTCCTGTGATAAATCTGGCATTCATCTGTTTCACATAATCAAGAATTGTTGCTTCCAGATCAGCCAGCTCGCTGGATTGCTCTTCAGAAAATACCAATGGAGGCAGAACCTCGGTATAATCCGGCCTGTAGGGTTCGTACAGTTTGGTTGCATCAAATAATATCTTTTCCAAAGGCTACTCGGGATCGTAGACCTCACTCAGACGGAAGTGAGCTGTACGAGCCTGCGGTCCGCTCTGATACCAGCATTCATTCTGAACAGTCTCGGTCCATGGTACGAGGAGTTTATACAAGCCTGCTTCGCCGTGGAGTCCAATTTCATCATCTGTTGCCCATCGCCATTCTTGATCAAGTCTGCCGAATATGGAGCGCAGCATGGCTTCCAGTTCGTACATGCCGTCGATCCATTTGAATGCAACTACGGGCTCTGCACATTTATTTGTAATTACCGTGTCAAAACCGGTCATATAAGGATCATAAAAACATGTCGGTTTTGTGCCTTCCGGCCCTTGGAGGGGCGGAACTATTACATATTCCAGCCAGCGACCGCTTTCGCCATAGAATTGTGCAAAAACACCGCTGTGTCCCCCTACAGCCGAGCCCAGAATCGGGATATCCGGATTCTCTCCCATCTGACGGTATTGATCTTCATCCTGGGTAAACGACTCGGGGCTTATCAGTTCTTCTGCATACAGATCTCTCAAATACTTAAGCCCTTCCTTCCACTCGGGTTTGTTAAAGGTCACATCAATTTTTCCATCTTTTATTACCATATTTCTGTTATTATCACAATAGATAAAGGAACACATAAAGAAGCCAGGAAGCTGAGCATGCCATCCGCTGGTGGCAGCAGCAAGAGGAATTTCGTCTGCCTTCCCGTTGCCATTGGGATCCTGGGTTTTGAAAGCGCGTAAAACATCCCTATATTCATCCAATGTTTTTGGAACCTCAAGTCCGAGAGCATCCAGGAACGGCTGGTAAATCCACAGCTTCTGTGCCATAGAGCAGTGATAACACTCGTTAATATCCGGCATAGCATAAATGTTGCCATCAGGAAATGTCAAAACATCTTTAACATATGCCATACTTTCCTCTTCAAAAATCTTCTTAATCTCAAAACCGTGTTCTTCAATCAAATCGTTTAGTGGTATAAACATACCTTCAGAACCGAAAGACATTATCTGCGAAGCCGATAAGCCGGCACTCATAATAATGTCAGGGTAATCTCCTGAAGATAGAATCAAGTTCAGTTTTTCGTCCCCGCCTTTTACAGGCAAAACTTCAAATTCTGCGTGTACATTGGTTTTCTCCTCATACCATTTTGTAAATGAGTTGGTGTTGAAATCCTCAACTGCAGGGTTGCCACCAATTAATACGGTAAGCGTGACCTTTTCCTCTACAATAGGAAATTGGCCAGGTCCCGATACTTTGGCACCGCCAGGAGACACCTCCTCACCCGTCTCATCACCGGTTTTGGCTTCCTCCCCCGATGATGGTTCCTGGGCAACATCTTCGGTTTCCTTGCTTCCGCCGCAGCCGGCAAAAAGCAGTGCCAGTACAAGGCATAAGGAAATGAACAGCAGTAAGCTTCTTTTCATCCTTTTTCCTCCTTTACACTATGATTAATTGCTCTCATCTTAATGACTCTGTTTTCCCAGAGGTTTAAGACAGAGAGCATAAATATAATTCATTATTGTTCAACCTTTCAAAGACCCTATCATCACACCTTTGACAAAGTGTTTTTGTACAAAGGGATAAATGCTGAGTACAGGTACGCTAGCGACAACAATGAGTGAATATTTTAGCCGATATTTCAATGCCTCTCGAGCCATAGCATCCCGCACATCATACATGGACAATTGTGCAGCATCAATTTCATTTCGTATCAGAATGTCACGCAGAATAATCTGAAGGGGATAAAGCTCCTGGGATTTTAAAAATATCAAAGCATCAAAATAGGAATTCCAATGGCCCACCGCATAGAACAAAGCGTTAACCGCTATAATCGAATATGACAGGGGTATGACCACACTCCAAACAAAGCGTAAGTCGGAACAACCATCTATCTGGGCAGCTTCGCGCAACTCATCGGGAATATTTGTCTGAAAAAAGGTTCTGGTTATTATTACATTCCATACGGCCATTGCATTAGGTATTATCATAGCCCAGCGGGTATCCAGCATTCCCAGGTTACGCACAAGCAAATAATACGGAATCAGTCCCCCGCTAAACATCATGGTAAATGCAAACAAGAACATCCAGAATCCTCTAAACAGAAAGTCCCTGCGCGATAGAGGATATGCAGCCATAATAGTAAAAGTCACATTGATTACCGTGCCTGTTATCATATAAAACAGGGAATTGAGAAAGCCTCTGACCAGGCCTTTATGGTTAAATACCGCTTGATAGCCGGCCAAATCCCAGCCAACAGGCCATAGCCAGACTTCACCGGCTATAACGGCACGTGAAGTGCTGAAGGATGAACTAACAACAAAAATTAACGGATACAGTATTATTATCAGGATTAAAATCAACAGAATGGTATTTATGGTATCAAATATGCGGTCCGTCCATGTTTCATATATAACATTTCTTTTCCTTTTCATAAGATCCTCACCTGCTTCCTACCATAAACTGCTATCGCTTGTTTTTTTGGCGATCCTGTTCACTACTACAATTAAAAATAAGTTTACAACCGATTTAAATAATCCTACGGCTGTTGGATAGGAATAGTTTATTGTTTTGGATGCCAGACCCACCTTGTACACATAGGTATCTATTACTTCCGATGTTCTTGTATTCATCGGATTCTGCATAAGCAGTATTTTTTCAAAGCCGGTATTTAAAATCTGCCCGGTACTGAGTATCAGCAATATAACCGCAGTTGGTATAATCCCAGGCAAATCTATATACCATATTCTCTGAAATTTGTTTGCTCCATCTACAATTGCAGCTTCATGTAATGTTGGATCTATAGACGATAAGGCTGCCAAATATATAATAGCTCCGTAACCCGTGCCCTGCCATATACCGGACCATACATATACAGATTTGAAGTATTCCGGGACTCCCATAAAGTTTACCCTGTCCAAACCCATGATCTCTCTTATTACATTAATAATGCCTACTCTGGGCGACAGGAATTGCAGCACCATGCTAACCATGACTACCGTTGAAATGAAATAAGGAGCATAGGTCACCATTTGGACCGTTTTTTTAAAGTACGCATTGCGCGTATAGTTCAACATGATGGCTAATATTATTGGAAAAGGAAAGCCGGCTACCAGACTATATATGCTGATTCCCAGGGTATTTTTCATCAGGTTCAGAAAATCATGGGAGTTAAAAAAGCGCTCAAAGTGTTTAATTCCCACCCACGGACTGCTTGTAATTCCATCAGTAATGCGAAAATCCCTGAAAGCAATTTGAGCTCCATACATCGGATAATATTTAAAGATAATTATATAAAGAAGAGGCAATAAAAAAAGCACATATAGCTGCCAGCATTTGAAGAATCGCATCTTCAAATCGGAGAGCCAGGTTCTCTTCCTTTGCCTATAATATAGGTCTGACTGAATTCCTTTCTTAATCATAGGTATTGTTTTCACACCTTTCTTCAATACTACTTAATTATTAATATGCCAGTATTTGATAATTATTTGACGCTTGTTGATGTCAATTTCATTATATTAGGGCTAATTTTAAAGGTAAATATTCAATAGTTTATTGCTATGCAAAACTTTTTGATTTACATCAACCCAAAAAAAAAGCACAAAATTTATCAGTGCACTTATCTTGTGCATTTTTTTATATTTTTGCATTTTTTTATAAATGAACATTATTTTATCTTATACATAAAAACGGGTAAGAAGACTAGCTTCCTACCCGCCTTGTTTGAAGCCTGCGGTATTGTCCTGGGGACATTCCGTATATCCTTCTGAATGCCCGGCAAAATGTATTGGCCGAATTGTATCCTACAGCTTCGGCAATTTCAGAAACAGACATAAAAGAATTCATCAAAAGATCTTCAGCGTGATTCATGCGAACTTCTTCCAAATAATCTGAAAAATTGTTTCCCATTTGCTCTTTGAAAAAGAGGGATAAATATGCCGGCGAATAATTGAATTTATCTGCCAATACCGATAAGGATAAATTATTATCCGCATAATTTCGTTGGATAAATTCACGGATTTCGCTCATCAACCGCATACTGCGATTCTTTTTTCCCGCTGTGATTACTCTGCATATGCGAATAAAAGAATTAACTATAAAACTAAAACTGTCATCATAAAGTCTATAAATATCATTCTGGCTGTTCAGGCTGTCTCCAAACTGATAAATCTCCTCATCTTCAATAGAGACTTCCTGCATGACTCTGAGCAAAGTTCCATACAATTGATTCAAAAAAACTTTTGACATAACCGGAGTCAATTTTCTCCTTATAAAGTTTTCTATCTGAAGATTTTTTAATGTGTCAGCCACCCTTTCCTCATTGCCATCCTTTGCATTGTTAATAATCTTGTATTCCAATTCCTTAGGATAGAAGATTCCGTGCTGTTTTTCAATTATATCCTCACACCAAATTTCACAAGTGCATTCTTCATTAATCCGAGCAAGATCTAATATTTGTAATTCGTGTTGAATAGAATTTGTTAAATCGAAAAAGCGTGAACACAGTTCATCTAAAGCAAATTGGATTTCTATATCGGCATCCCGAATTAATTCATCCCTTACTCTTTTGACATAGCTCTTCATCTGTTCTCTATAGAATTGGTAGTCGTCATTTTCCAGCACAAGTACTATCAATATCCGATCACTGGTAATATCATAAAGATGGATTTTGGTAAAACCTGACCTCAATAATACCTCTTTTACCATAAAACGCCGCATATCCAGTTCTTTCATCACTTCCCTGTCTGCTTTGGCTTTAACCTGTTCATACCCCAATATCTGTACTATACTGGCTGCATAAGCAGCACCATCAATATCCAGTCCTATATAATTGGCATAATTATATAACTCTTCTTCAGAAGAAAAATCTCCGTTGATCAGCTGCTGATAAAAAGATGTGCGCAGAAACGATACCTGCTGCTCAATAATACGGCTTAAAGATTCGTTATTTCTGATTATTTTGTGTACCGAATGCTGAATATACTCGAAAGGATCTTTATACTGGTAGTTCAGCCCGTCAAGCTGGCAAATCAGCTCAAAGGTTTTTTTAATTGGAACGCTGCTTCGGTTAGACCACAAAAATGCAAGTACCAAGCCCAGAATTATTGCACCTGCAAATATGCCAAAACTTATCTTTTTTATATTTGATACCTTCTCCATAACATTCTTATAGGGTTGTGCCACAACATAACTCCAGCCCGTATTTTGAGATATAACATAAGTTAAAAGCATATTCTCCCCATTTATATTTTTTATGTGGTAACCTTCAGTTTTACTAATATCTATATCTGTCGGAATTATATCAATCCGAGAAGGAAACACCGTAATAACATTTCCGCTTTCATCGGCAATATATGCATATCCCTCTTTTAGAAGCCCGAACCCGTCCAACAAGCTCCTTATAATATCTCCGTTTAACAAAAACATTACCTTGCTGCGCCTGCCTATAGGCGTTGGCCCCAAGTCTTTCATATATGTTAGCACTTTGCATGGATTACCTTTAAATAATGCCTGACGTTCCGAAATAAAAGCTCCCCGCCTGTAATCTCCTGATATTTCCTTTATCCAATCATCATATTCAACACCTTGATAACTTAAAAAATATCCGTAAAACTTATCCAATAGATATGTCTGATCGGGGCCCATAACAATTCCGCTGTCCAGATACAGTACATAATAGTCTATTACAAAGCTGTTTATCAGGCTATAATCGTACAGCTGGTATCTGGTCTCCAAAATCTTATAAACATTCGGACCTTTAAAAGGCTCTCTAATGAACTTAAATCTGTTAATCTTGTTGTCCCAGGCAATTTGTCTGATAAGGCTGTTAATCTCATCTATACGGCTCTCCAGCATACTTCTGGTCTTGTCCAGTACGCTTATATTCGATTCTATGGTGTCCTGTTCTATTATTTTTAAACAATTGTAATAAATTATAGAAATGATAATTACTGGCAATAACATGACTACGATATATCGGAACATAAACATTTTTATAAATTTCCAACGAGACTGAAATTTAACCCTATTTTTCAACCAAACACCCCCTCGCCCTTCCGAATAACTTCCAAATAAAGAGTATAGCGGTCAATACACCATCAACTCCTGCTCAACTTATCAATTGGTAAACTTTACAAGTCTCTCAATATAATATCCTTCAAACCATCGTTTTTCCTTTTATATGAAATTTAAGGTCGAATGAAGGTTTATGAATAAAAATTTTCACAACATTTTACTTAGATATGCTAAGAACGACTTGATTATTGCTGAGTTTATAACTATAATCATGCAAAAATCTATTTATCCGTCGTGAAACATAATACCATAAGTTTACAAACACTGTCAAGAGCATGAATATGGTGCACGCGATAGGGTTAAAATCCTGAATATAAACTGAAGCGGGGATTCGAAGCCCTGGTCTACATGCTCAGCATCGGCACAAGTTAAAATTCTGAGTATAAACTGAAAGCAGGATATGAAGCCGGGATATATTTAATCCCGGCTTCGAATCAAAAGCTCATTGCCATGAATTTCTGCTATCAAAGGGTTGAGGAAGGGATTCAATCTTTTTCAGCCAAGATTTATACCGTTCAAATTCAAAGGGCACATAGCCGGAAATATAATGATTCCCGTATTCCGTACTGCCAATTTTCCATTTAAGGATAAACAATTTCTTTTCACCGGGTATCAGCCTGATTGCACCAACTACCTTATTTTCATTTGCCTTTGATACGGCTTCTCCGTTAAGAAGCGGTTCCCCGGTTTCGCCATCTTCCACAATATAGGATACCTTCACCGTCTCATTGCTATCGTTGCCCATAACAATTTTGTGCTCCCAGTTTTCCTGTTCATCCATCATGAGACACACAGGCTGCTGTACCCTTTTTATATAATGATAGGCCAGCTTTTTCACAAAGTAATAATCCACAATGGCATCAGAAAACTGGGGCCAACAATCCAGGAGATTCCACCATATAATCCCGGTTCTCCTCCATTTTTTCAACCTTACCATTTCAATAAAGAATTTTTTAGCCTCTGCCTGGCTGATTTGGGATGCCAACACAAACTCCTCCAGCTTATCGGGAACATAGTCAAACATGATCCTGACCTGATTAGCCATGAGCTCATTTCGATTGTATCCTCTTCTTTCGCCTTTTATATAGTCGGTATTATGGGTATCCCAATCATCGTTGTTCTCGTAAGGCCAAAGCTTATCAGGGGAAATAAACCTTTTTATCGATGACACTGCAGGACAGCCGTGATAGCCAATCTCACTTATAAAATGCGCAGTTGAATGTTTATAAAAATCACCCTTAAAATAGTCCCTCGGTCCCCAGTTGTGCTGCTCCGGAACCGAAAGGTCACCCGATATATGATCAGGGATATAGGGCGATGACGGCAAAAAAACCCTGAACGGATCATGGCTGCCCACAACCCTGGGTAGTATCTCTCTGGATATTCTGTTGTAACGGGCAGTTGGTAGCTTGTATTTATTCCAGCAATACATGCCGTCAATTTCATTGTCCCCTGCCCACAGAATGAGGGAAGGATGGTTTCTCAATTTTTTAACTATGGCTGTTGCCTCATTTTCAATTATGGCGCAAAATTCATCATTCTGGGGATAGATGCCGCAGGCCAGGGCAAAGTCCTGCCATACCATAATACCCCTTTCATCACACAGTTCGAAAAAATCGTGGTCCTCATACACATTTCCACCCCAGCAGCGAACAATATTGCATCCCAAGTCATCAAGCATGTCATGGGCTTTCTTTAATCTCTCCTTATCCCTGCTATGCAAGGCATCCAGAGGAACCCAGTTGGTTCCCTTGGCCATTATAGGAAGCCCGTTTACCCATATCTTAAACTCGTTATTGTCCATATCGGAGTTATACTCAGTTTCGAGCTCAATAAAACGGATGCCGATCCTGTTTTTGTATGTATCCACCACCTGGCCCTTATACAGCAGTTGAAACTCCATATCATACAAATGTGGTTTTCCATATCCTTTCGGCCACCACAACTTGGGATTGGCTATCTGCAGGACCGCTTCGTCGGAGCAAAACTTGGTTTTGTACCAGCCTTCTATTATGCTGTCCTCGCATTTTCCCATAATCCTTACCGAAAAGTCATCCAGGACAGGCTTGTCAGTCTTAAATCTATATTTGACCAGCAGCTCCGCTTTATCTTTCGATAAATCTCTGGTGGCATAGTAAACTTCCTGCAAATACGTCTTCTCCCTGGCAACAAGGTCTATATTCCGCCATATTCCGGCCGATAAAAGCCTGGGAGCTATATCCCATCCAAAGGAGTGGGGAGGCATCCTCAGCCATACCATCTCATCTATATGGCCTGCACTGGTAATGTTTACCGGGAATTCTTTATCCCTTACTTTGTTTATGGCAGATTCTATTCTGATGGCAATATGGTTCTGCCCACCTATTTTTACCAACCTTGTTACGTCCAATTCGTGTTCTATAAGCATATTGGACACCTGACCGGCCATTTTCCCGTTAATCCATATAGTGCCGAATGTATTTAAGCCTTTTAGCCGCAATAATATATCCTTCCCGCGAAAAGCCTCGGGTATCGTAAATTCTCTCTCGAACCACCATTGATAGAATTCATACTTCCTGAAGTTATAAAGATTTTGGCTGTAGAAAGGATCGCCTTCAATGCCGGCCCTCTGCAGATCCAATTCAATGTTACCGGGTACGATGGCATCTATCCGGTGCCACTTTTGTGCCTTTACGTCTTCTATGGTTGAAGGCATTTTACCGGATTCCAGATTAAAATAAAGGTTCCAGGTGCCGTTTAAGCTTACGGTTTTCAATGGCGTATCCCCCTTTGCTCACAAAAGTTAACCACGGGCGTCCTTTCCCTGCTTAATGGCCTGACTAAATGGTATCTCCGCCTCTTTATGTTAATCAGTCTTGCGAAAGCCAGGTTTTTTGACCCAATGCATACACTTATTCTGTTTTATCAATTACTTTGCTTGCTATTTCATCCAATGCAGCTTCCAGATCAGGCCGCCTATTCTTTAGTCTTTCACATATACCGGTGAATTCCTCAGCGCATTCCTTAACAAACCATGATAACTCATCCAAGATTTCCCGTCTTATTGTGGACATGGAGCCATATACAGAGTCATCAACACCTTCCCTCCACGGCACCAACAGACTCTTACCCTGGTATCGTTGAGCCATAAGAGCAAGCTTGTCTTCCGTCAGCCAGTTTGTTCGCCTATATGTCCTGTTTAGCTGGGCTTCCATATACGGGATTGCATCAAATGGCCCGAGCAAGAGATTCTTTTGATGTCCTGCATGCGCCTCAACCGGCCCTTCGTCATATACAACTATGTTAAAGCGCTTATCCAAATCAAAGGGGACCGCAATATTCTCTCCCTCGGCTGTTGGCGCAGGGATAAAATATTCGGCCAACTCACTGCAGGGAAGCGTTTCTGCCAACGATTTTTGCAGCTCTTCTGGAAGATCAAATTCTGACAGGCTAATGCGAAAATCCTTCGGCAAGGATTCTCCACGCACTGCCGGTCCAAAACGCCTTGTTAACTGTTCAACGGGTACCAATGCATCGGAAGTAAAATGAGTGAAAAGCACAGGATTTGTAAAACAACCGGTCATGCAGGAAGGTGATAAAACCATCCCTATTTTGGGATCGGGGTGCTGTTCTATTCTATAATAATTTGGTGTAAACATATCGGCAATGAATCCCACTATAGGAATTGGCAATATTTCCGCCAGCCGGGTGGTGTCCTTCCGTTCTTCAGGCGATAGTTTTGATAACACCTCTTGATTATAGCTGTGGGCGTGATCTAAATACTTCATGTTATATACAACGTTGGTTATTCCAACAATTGAAACGGTGCAGCAAATCCCAAGATGAAGGATTGAGAGCATCAAAGCCATATACCCGCCGGCGCTTCCGCCGGTTACCACAATACGGGACGGATCAATATCGGGTTGTTTCCTAACTGCCGTCAGCGCCGCACTGTTGAACACCAGATCGTCGTCGATCAAATTTACATTGTATTCCGGCAAAAAGTTTATTGGAGATGCAACCGCCCAACCTTTCATAAGATACATCTTAAGCATGGCATCGCTCTCCGTTACCTCGTAGTGGGCTATGAATACAAGGGGCATTGGCATTGGTGCATTGTCAGGCAAATAAAGGCGTACAGAGCGCCTGCATATGCTGCCGTCTTTTGTAACAAAGGGTATCTCTATATCACGCTTCTCAACGTTAAAAGGCAATTCCAACTTTTTTGTCCTGGGTTTCGATAAAGCCGCCATAATCATTCGTATATCCCGTTTCATGTCTTTTCCCCCATAAATATAATTTTTTCATTTGCTCCAATAATGATTCATAAGCCGGGCGGTCTGCCCCTTTGCCATCTTCAGCCTTTGAGCCGCGTCATCTTCTCCCCTTATATACTTAAGCATCAGATTACCCTCTTCATAACACAGCCCATCATGTTTGGGGAAAAATTCTCTCAGAAGGAACAGAGCATATTTGACCAGCCTCCAGGGTCCAAAAACCCTCACAGGACAACCGGGCACCTTCTCCACAGCTACACTGTAGTAATTTTTTATGGCTTCCTTTATGTCTTCAACTTCCAGACCCTTAGAAAAAACCATAGTATATACCCATCCAAATGATACATCACGTTCACAGCCATGAGCATCACTGCATCCCACAATGGCTATTTGATTGCCCTTTGCCCGCTGTTCGTTGTAATGAGCCACCTGCAGCATGTTGGAATCAACCTGAATTCCACCTATTCCCAATAGTTCATAAGCATCGAAGGGATGTTTTTCAAGCATGTAATCGGTAAATACGGGGGACACGTTGTAACGTCTTTCATATACCCAATACGGATGGCAGAAAATACCCAGCCCGCCACCTTCCCTGATCTTTTTAAAACACCATACGCAGGCGGCATATTCATATCTGTCCACCCCGGCCGGGAGATCGTCTATGTTATTTGCAACAGCCTCAACTTCAGCCATGTATTTGTCCGGGTTTTCCTCCACATACTGACTGATGCTATAATTCGCTCCAAAATTGACTATATGCACCTCAACTCCGGGCAAATGAATTTCTTCCCCGGGGAAAATCTTTAGATCAATATCCACGTCTTTATAAGTTTCCTTGGCTCGGATGGAAGGTTGATAGGCTTTGTGATCGGTTACCGCCATAAAATCAAATCCGATTCTTCTGCAGGCCGCTGCCACATATTCGGGAGATTCCTTGCCATCGGACAAATTGCTGTGTATATGTAGCTCGCCCTTATAAGGACGCCGCTGATACAGGTCATCCTTCAAGGAATATATGGAAAAGGCACCGATTTCCTTCTCTTCTCCATTTGAACGGACGGATATCAAAAGGACGTGCTCCTGCTCACCTTCAAAACAATGCCTAACCTCCAGTATCCCGTTTGACGGCTTTAACACAGTTGTGTAACCACGTTCCTCACCCTTTTGTGAATGGCAGCTATCCATAGATGTAATTTTTACTTCGTACTCAGCATCTTCATCAAATTTGCAGTGATCATACAATGGAACGATTTTTACAACACTTTCACTGTCAGCAGGAACTAGTTTGGGATAAACATCATAATACCTTCTGTAATATGTTTCCCTTAATATTTCGTATACCCTGGTGATATCCATAACAAAAATCCCCTTTCTTTATTTTAATTTTAATTATAATCCCGTCAGATAATCGGGATATATAAGCAATAGAAGGTGCAACGCAAGATATCAGGCTGATTCAAAGATAAGCAACTGCTGATTTGTTAATGTCATACAGCTTTATACATATGCCACACTTCCCGAAATTCCAATTATATGATCAAGCAGAAATTATATGCTCCAACAGAAATATTCCCTCATTTTGACTGCATAATTTGATTATATAGCATTTTTTTAAAATTTGGTAGTGGTTTCTTCTTGAATTGGATGAAATAAAAAGAGCAGCTGATTTGCTGCTCCTCATAAAAACTCATTATTTTATATCTTATTTTCGTACCAGATCTGTCAATGGAAAACATGCTGTATCTGTCAGTTGCTTATTGTATCTGCCAGTTGCTTAATAAGTTTACAGATTTAATCTATCTCACTTCCTTTTTCAATAAATATTCATGCATCATAATCAAAAACACGCTTGAAGTCCAGGTATATGCCCTATCACGCAACCCGTCACCTTTCAGAGCATCAAAGTTCTCGGCAAAACCGCTTTTAACACAGAGATTACCAAATTTTCGACATATATCATAGGCCAAATCTTCCTCTCCGGATTCCCTTAAACCATCCACCATTAGCATTGTTGACGGAGCCCAGATGGGACCGCGCCAGTATCCATCGGATTCATAAAACGGACTGTCAACACTTTCAGTAGCCAAACCATACTCGGTTATCAATACGCTCTGTTTCAGATCACCGATCATAGTCATTAATACACTTTGCGGTAAACGCTTACCCAATACCAGAGATACAAAAGGCAGAAGACTACGGGATGATATTTGCTTATGCGTCCCCGACTGCAAAGCTACCAGCCTATTGCCTTTTAATGAATGCTTGAGTAACTTATCCAGCAGATCAGATGCCCTCTGCTTCCATATACGTGACTGAGCCTTTCGGCCTAGTATAGCCGCCACATGGGACAGCGTTTCCATTTGGATCACAAGGAAAGCGGTTAAATCGGGACTTTCAACAGGAGGCCGTTCGGAAAATACCGTACTGTTATCCCATCCGGAATCGTTTCCATGATTATATTGCGGTATACCATCGTCATCAAAGTCACGATAGTTAAACCACCAGTTAGTCCAATTGCATAGAGGTTCATACACCTCCGATAAGCTTGTTCGATCCATGAGCTCATCATTATTCTCCATCATCTTTTTCAACGCCCATCCATGAATAGGTGGTTTACAAAAATTCCATACCGGTATGCGATCGTTAATGCTATCTGGTATAGCACCATAATCATCCTGATGATCAAACATTATCATTAATTGATCCCATGCCAACTCCGGATATTTATAGCTCAAGGCTATGGCATTGAAGCAGTGATCCCAGCTCCATACGTTGATCATCCAATTCTTGGACATAAGCATAGCCGGTCTGCCTATCAAACCGTTTGGTTCTACAATGCTTGACCAATTGATGTAAGAGGCCAGTTCTCGCGCTTTAGTATATTTCTCCGGTACAACAGGCATTTTGTCCAAAAATGCTTCAAACTCATCCTTAACCTTTCGGACACACTCGTCAAATTCACTATATGTATTTGGAACATATGAACTGGAGAATTCCTCAATGGAACATTCAAAATAACCTGTTTCATCGGGCAGTAAATCAAACTTGATAAAACTGCATTTAAGCCCGTTCCATTGAGCCTCCACATTCAGCTTTCCTGTCAATGAAGTTAGCATCAGATTAACTCCACTGCTGAATATATTAATTATCCACATACGTTCGTTAAACGGTATGGCATTATTAAAAGCAGATTCGGCATCAGAAAATAACCTCAGGCTTATACCTTGTCCTCTTACTCTTATGACCTTCGGTTCAGGAATACTGATCTCAACATATCCTTCAACAGCCTCCAACCGAAGCAACTCGGGCTTTGCCTTTATCTCAAACGGTACCGGTACATTTCCATCGGTAACTTCAACCAACATAATCTGTCTTGATTGTGCATCACCATGGATTGTACGTAAATATAGCCCAGGTTTTGCTTTAGTACCTCTAAAACTCTCTGATATTAGTGAAAAAGCAAAATATGACCCACAGCGACTAAAAGGAACTTCTTTTAAGTTAAGATTCATAATTTATACCTCCCTAATATATTATTTGAAAAAAGTGAAAAATTCTAGTAATGTTTTACTGCCAAAATAAATTCCCGATTGGATGTCGAATTAGTAATAAAGATAAAAACCTAAATCGACGCCCAACGGGAACAAATAAAATATTCGACTTCCCGTTGGGATAATCCTTCCGGAAGGTTAGAAAAATGTTAGTAATTGATAATCGACAAATTTCCTTTGCCGATTACCTCATTCCACAGGAATTAACAGAGCATGGTGATGAACTATCGATGCTCGATGGGTATCTTAATGATATATTCCTTAAGTTATGAAGAATTACAGGAGCGAGTTTCAGATAGCATCAAATGGAGAAGATTCTGCCAAATATCGTTGGACTTCTTGGACTTCAATGTTCCGGATGGGTCAACTCTTTGCAAACTAAGCAAACTATTTGGCAATGATACTTTTGACGAACTCAATTAGTTAAAAGAGTATCACAGTCGAACAATAAAAGCAAAGCCATCCTGTTTTCTTTTTCAGGATGGCTTATGATGTTATATCGCTATCCTATTTTAACAGGCATACCGGTCTCGATGGATTGATTGGCTGCCAATGCAATTTCCATGCTTTTCATGGAATCCTTATAGGGTGAAAGAACCATGGAGGGATCCTTTGCCTTGACAGAATCAATGAATGTCCGATCAGCTTTCATACCCGCATCTTCAATTGTTTTGTATTCTTTCATGGAGTGCTTTTTGATAAAACGGACGTGTTTCCTCAGTTCATATTCAATCCGAACATCACGGCATACAAAGGTAATACCGTTGCCTATACCGGGCGCCTGTCCGCTTACGTAGCATCCGGTAAAAAGAGTGGCTACAACATTGTTTTTGAAGGAAATAACCGTTGCAGAATAATCTTCAATATCATAGTCCGGTATACCCTTTACAATACCGGCTTTGCCCACGCTGTATACTGTCTCAGCTTCCCCCAGAAAATATCTCATTATGTCGATAAGATGGATGCTCTGTTCTACAATCTGCCCGCCTGACTGAGCCTTCCTTTTCCACCATGGTACGCCGGGTATCCCGCCAATCCAGGCACCGTATACAATGCCGATTTCATGCCCCTTTATGTATTCCTTTGCTCTGGCAATAATATCAAGATATCTGTCCTGAAAACCCACAGCGGAGACAATTCCGGCCTCCTCAATGCTCTGATTTACCCTCTTGACGGTCTCCATGTCGGTCGCAACCGGTTTTTCGACGTACATGTTTATTCCGCGCTTTGCCGCTTCCACCTCAATATCTCCGTGCAAGTAGGGAGGTATACAGACATATACCGCATCCAGTTTCGCATTGTCATACATATCAAGATAACCGGAATATTTGCGGCCACCCGGTGCCATAGCCAGCATCCGATCCATCTGCTCCTCAACAGGATCGTAAACCGCCACTATTTCCACATCGTCCATCTTTAAAAGATGGTCGGCATGATAACGGGCAATTCCGCCGCAACCCACAAAACCCACCCTGACCTTTGACATAAAAATCATCTCCTTCCCTTTATTTATTGAAAGATAATGATTTTACAATCCAGCCAACTTTAGCGCCAGTACTGCTCCCAATAAAAGCTCTCAACATTTGCCCTAAGAAACAATTGGATAAAAAGACATTTGAACACATATTCAAGAATTGAATTGCTTAATATTTTATTCTCTATTATTCGGCAAATTCCTTTTTTATGTATTAAGCTATATTTTTCAGCTATATCGATAAATATTTGCTGCTTACACTCTGTTAAACAGAAGATATTCAATTCTCCAATTAACAGCAATACTCTCCAATTCTTTTAAATAAATCCTTGTTTCTTGGATATATTTCCTTATATATTCCATAATAATAATTGTATATTTCCATATTTTTCGAATTTGGAAGTACCGGCTCCTGATGATATTTAACAATATGTTCGCATGCCTCCTGTACCGAAGCGTAAACGCCCGTTCCTACACCTGCCATAATCGCTGCCCCCATGCATGCATGCTCAGTAGCCTTGCTTCTATATACCTCCACTCCAAAGACATCGGCCTGAATCTGGAGCCATAATGAACTCCTTGCTCCACCACCTGAAGCCACCAGCCTATCCATTTTTATACCCATCTGTTTAAAAATTTCAAGAGAATCCCTCAACGAGAAGGTAACGCCTTCCAATACTGCTCTAATCATATGTGCATTTGTATGTTTAAGGCTTAACCCAAAAAATATGCCCTTGGCATACGGATCCATATGCGGCGTCCTTTCTCCTGTAAGATAGGGAAGAAATATTAAGCCCTCGCTTCCCGGAAGAATATTTGACGCCATTTCGTCTATAATATGGTAATCCAATCCGTTTAATATATTATCCCTCAACCATCGAAGGGATAAACCTGAGCACAGGCTTGCTCCCATTATATTCCAGGTACCCGGGATTGCGTTGCAAAATGTATGGGTACGAAGCTCATCATCATATAAAGGCTTATCAATAACAGTAAAAACTTGTCCACCCGTGCCAATAGTAGAAGAAACTATTCCCGGATAAATGACTCCGTTGCCTACCGCCTGCATGGGCTGATCCCCGCCACCAAACACCACGGGCGTCCCACAGGCAAGACCGGTTTCCTGGCTGGCTTCACGGGTTACCACCCCGGCCAAATCAAACGGATTGTAACACCCAGGATACTTGTCAATATCCAATTCCAGAGCTTTAATAATATATTCAGACCATTTCCTGTTGGATGTATCAAAGGCCAAGGTGCTGGATGCGTCGGTTATATCAGTACCAATCTCATTCGTTAGCCTGAGACGTATATAATCTTTGGGCAGCAGCACTTTATATGTGTTATTATAGTTTTGATATTCGTTGTATTTTACCCATAATAATGAAGAAATCTGAAAACCGGTAGCCACCGGATTCAGTGTCAGCCTTCCCAGTTTATCTCTGCCAATTTTTTTATATATCGCATCGACTTCAGATTTTGAGCGCTGATCACACCATATTATTGCCGGCCGTATGACCTTTAGGTTTTTATCAATAAGCACCATACCGTGCATTTGTC
>LFSE01000001.1 GCA_001513075.1 Clostridiales bacterium DTU074
ATTTTGACCTCACTTTTATTTTTCTCGATGTTCTATAGTTTACTACATATGGCTCCTTTTGTTTATCTGTAATTTATTCCATGGTAATATATTCATTCATGCTTTTGCCGTGCTCACATCAAATTCATCGTTCTATTTTATTTGTACCATCTTTAGCATGAAAATTTCTGCTTGTTAAACGGCCTTACTGAGTTTATAACAAAAAAAGGCGTCCGAAGACACCTCATTCTATTCATCAGTTACCTCCATTTTTGACACCGAAACCTCATAGGCTGTTCTATCAATAACCTCACCGTTGGGCATCTTTTTCTTGTAAAGTCTGCTCTGTATGCGCCCCCAGATTCGGATGCGTTGGCCAACCGATAGCTTCTGGGAAAATCTCGCATTCCTCCCCCATGTTATAACCGGAATATAATCCGATTTGTTATACGCACGATTAACCGCCAGCAATATATCGGCTATTTCCCGTTGAAAAGGCGTTGTCCGATAAATCGGAGGTTTACAAATGTATCCGTCCAGAAATATTTGATTTGGATTTTTTATCTCTTCGTTTTTTGTAGAAATATCCCTTGTAAATATCGTCAATACCAGCCGGTTTTTGCCTTCTATATACTTGTTATATGACCTCAGCTGCCCCTTTATAACAATTTCGGTACCCACAGAAAGCCCGGTTGTGTCAAGCAGCCTTTCGGATATGGTAACAGGTAGGATATCCACATATTCGCTCAGCCTTGGTACTGCGAGTGTAAAGTTATAAAAGCCTTCGCCGTATATTTCATGGCCAAAGATTAGCGGAGAATTAACTTTGCCCGCTACAATAACCTTGTTGTTTTCTGATGTATATTGTATCACCTTATTCCTCTCCCTTCCTCGCCCATCCTCATCCGGATGCATTTTTATCCTTTCAATTATAGCTATTCCATCAAGAGAAACTTTATTCATCCTATTACAACTATTTCTTTTTTTGTCTGCCGGTGTGATCTATATAATAATTTTCCTTATAGATAAGCTCGGATACGGGAACTATAGAATAACCTTCATCCAGAAGATGATCCAGGATCAGAGGCAAAGCCTGCACTATATATTTGGCGTTATTATGAAAAAGCACTATGGAACCGTTGCGCACTTTTTTCGTTACCTGGTTGAACATGTGTTCCACACCATATTCCTTCCAATCGAGGGAATCCACATCCCACTGAATCGGATAAAAGCCCATTTCCCTGCATGTTAATATCAGCCTGTCGTTGTAGTCGCCAAATGGCGGCCTGAACAGCCTGACTGCCCTGTCGCCTGCCAGCTCCTCTATCTTCTTCTGTGTGGTCTCGATCTCCATCCGGACTTGCTCGCTGTTTAACTGGGACATGTGGGGATGGGTGGTGGAGTGATTTCCTATCTCATGGCCTTCCGAGGCAATCCTTTTAACCTTCTCAGGGTACTTGTCAACCCAAAAACCTACAAGGAAAAATGTGGTCTTGATGTTTCTCTTCTTCAATATTTCCAGAATCTCATCTGTATACTCAGCTCCCCATGCCGCATCAAAAGATATGGCTATCTTCTTCTCATCCGTTTCCACCGAGTATATCGGAAGTTCTCTCTTGGTATTCAAAAAAACGCTTATGGCATCATATTCGGTAGTTTGTGTGTATATTATGGAGGCTATAACCAAGGCAAGCACCACAAGGGTACGTATAGCCTGTGCTCTGGATATATATATCACCCTCATCAAAAAGCACCTCGCTTTTAATTTCTTGCTAATAATTTATTGGATTCAAACCTGGGTTATGACAAAAAAAGAACAGGAGCTGAATGTTTGATCCAGCTCCTGCTTGGCTTATTTATGGGTAATATATTCAAAGGACAAATGAAACTAATTGTTATTCCAGATAAAATCCCTATTCATGCTTATTAAACCAATATACGCCCGACTCTGACGCCACTAATCCTCTGAAATTCACTGGCAAGTTGGTTATACATTCCTCTCGGGATCGAGTGACCAAAATCCAACTCTCCTCTTGCTGCTATTTCTGCACATTTTACCAGCAACCGGAACATCTCCGGCGTTGGTTGTGCTGTTTCAACCTTTTCATTATCATCTCCGAAATATAACGCCATCTGTCTCAAAAGCCCGTAAAATTCAGGATTTTGTTTTATGAACTCGGTTTCTGACTTTCCATAACCATGATATAGCCTGTTCTGACGGGTTTTCACATGACACATGCCAAAACGGTTTTTGCAGTGTTCGATTAAATATTTATTTATGTATTCCGTAGGGAAACGGTCTTTCATACCTTCATATACCACATCGAAATATGCCGGTGAAGGTTTGATTTCATTAAGATCCTTCTTTACTACCGTATAGGTAAATACCTCTGCCTGTTCGTATCCTAATTCAACTTTAATACTATCGATTCTTTTGTAATACTTGGGAGCACCCTCTCTCGCATCCAAAGCTGGTACTGCATTTACTGGAATTTCATAAACAACACCCAATACATAATCTCCGGGAGATTCTATTATATCCAATACACCTCCTCTCCAATTTTGGGAATACCTTGTAAAAGCCAGCCGGTAGTTATCGAGTATGCCAACTCCGCAAATTCTAAACTTGTCTTCACATCCTACATTTCTCATAGTGCCCCTGAATGATTCAAGGTTTGTACAACTACCGTAAGCAAAATACTTTTTTCTCATATCAATCACCTCTCCTTTCCATGAACTTTCTCCAGTTTCCGCTAGGAACTAAAATCCCATTTTCCTTTGCATAGCTCTCATCTGCATAAATATATATCCAGCAGAGCATCTCTTCCCCGTCTTCGGTCCACACACATCTTGTTTCTCTAACGTATAGATTATCGTCACTCCATTTATCATAGCCCTCCAGCATGTCCAGAGAATTCAAAAGGCTTTTATCAACGAGTTCCATCACTTCTCCATGAATTATTTCATTCCCCGGCAGCAA
The DNA here is from genome assembly GCA_001513075.1 of Clostridiales bacterium DTU074. Classification (GTDB taxonomy): domain Bacteria; phylum Bacillota; class Clostridia; order Caldicoprobacterales; family Caldicoprobacteraceae; genus DTU074. The sequence continues at coordinate 2,960 of LFSE01000001.1, forward strand.
AGCCGGATATCCTTCAGGAAGATGGTATAGTAAACCATAAGTTTTGCCTGGTATTATACGGCTTGTCCGGCCTTCTAAATACCATTTATAATTCCAAAAACCTTTCATTAATGATCCATATACGAATACACGGTTTACATAGGGTTCGCTGTTTGTCAAATCATTTTTATATATTGCCATTTAATCACCCTTTCCTTTTATTTTTGATAATTTGCACAGCTAAAGAAAAAGCCCTTTTCTTTTGGCTGCACTTTGCCGATCTTTCATGAGTATTCTACAGCCAAAATAAGAAAAGAGCTATGAAGCTGAGCTTCATCTTTTACAATCAATATAATTCTTTAGGTGTATGCCTTGTTTTTATAATGGCAGATAGGCTTATCCAATATTGTTCACTGTGAAAAATCAAATTATTTCATCTCAAAATCATCAAAAAACAGCACATTAAATTGTCCTT
>LFSE01000111.1 GCA_001513075.1 Clostridiales bacterium DTU074
GCATGCATATTGCTTTATAAATTATGTATGTTCGTCAAATTAATATCTTTTTTATGCTAAAATCATATGTTAAAATAGGTTAAACGTTAAACCTATAGCATGCAAAGGAGGATAGGAATTAATGCCAGCCAAACAAATAATTATACTGGGAGCAGGATATGGAGGTATAGAAGCTGCGAAAACCCTCCATAGACTGTTAAAAAGGCGTAAGGACGCAGAGATTACGCTTATCGATCAAAATCATTACCACACGCTTCTTACCGAACTTCACCAGGTCGCCGGCCATCGGGTTGAATCTAGCGGAGTAAAGGTAGCAATTGATCATATTTTACAATATACAGATGTAAGATTTGTCCACGACAGAATAAACAGGATTGACTTTGAAAAAAGAAAGCTTTTTTCAGATGACAGTGAATACAGCTATGATTACCTGATCTTGGCAGCAGGAAGTGAGCCCGCATGTTTTGGGATTCCCGGAATGAAGGAATATGCCTTAACGCTATGGTCCCTTGAGGACGCTCAGAAAATACATGATCACATCCTTCGCATGTTCCAGCTTGCAGCCAAAGAAGAGGACCCAGACAAGCGTAGGGAAATGCTTACCTTTGTGGTTGGAGGAGGCGGGTTTACCGGAGTCGAGATGATGGGCGAGCTTATGGAGTGGACCGCTACCCTGTCCCGTCAGTTTGGGATACCCAGGGAAGAAATTCGCCTCGTTATTATAGAAGCGCTGTCAACCATCTGTCCGATACTGGATCAGAAGCTGTCAAACAGAATAGAAAGCTTTTTCAAAAAGCACGGTGTGGAGGTATATACAAACACACCCATTACCCAGGTGACTCCTGACAGGGTTTCCATAAAATCAGGAGACAGCTTCCCCACTCGGACCCTTATCTGGACCGGAGGAGTTCAGGCAAAGGAATTCGTGAAAAATTTCGGCCTTACATTGGGGAAGAGAAATCGAATAGTGGTAAACGAGTACCTTCAAACCCTGGAATATCCCGATGTATATGCAATTGGCGATATTATGGAGTTTACCGAAAACGGTCAGGTCCTGCCCGCGTTGGTGGAATCCGCCCTTCAGTCGGGCGCATGTGCTGCAAAGAATATTGCGGCCCAAATAAGCGGCAGAGAAATGAGCAAATTTCAACCAAAGCTTCATGGTGTTATGATATCGGTGGGTTCCTTCTTTTCAGTTGCACAAATTAAGGGGCTGCCCATGTTAATTGGTTTGCCGGCTACCATTATGAAGCATTTGGTCAATATGCACTACCTCTTTGGTATCGGTGGGCTTGAACTTATATGGGATTATATCTGTCATCAGTTCCTATATAAAGCCAGGACCTACAATGCCTTTATCGAAACGGTCATAGGACATATAAAACGCAGAAACTTCACGTTCTGGCTGGTCCCGCTGAGAATCTGGCTGGGAATCATGTGGTTGGTCTCAGGCATACAAAAGATCCAGGCCGGTTGGTTTGGTGACTGGCAAAGACTCGGGCCCGGAGGCGCTACCGATGCCACTTCGTCCGCTTCATTAATCAGCCTCATAGGTGAGAATACCCCCAAATGGTATGCCTGGATAGTGGAGAATATAATCTACCCGAATTCACTGCTGTTCCAGAAGCTGATAACAATAACCGAGATCGGCTTAGGGCTCGCCTTCATATTCGGGGTATTTACTTTCATTGCGGCTCTGGTATCCATCGGAATGAACATCAACTTCATGCTTTCCACGGGCCTTCCCGCAACCAATACTGGACTCCCCGATCTATGGTATATAGCGGCTTCAATAGCAATGCTGGCCGGCGCTGGAAGAACTCTGGGAGTAGATTATTACCTGATTCCTTTCCTCAGAAATCAACTGAGATATTTCCAGAAAAACCGAAGCATCCATCTGTTCAGGGGATGGCAGTGGTAAGCCATTTCGGTCAGCTACATGTATGGATATGTAAAATTACCCGGCAAATGTTATATGCATTATGATTATAAAGATAAAAAATAAGGGAAAGGCGGTTTGTAAACTCCGCCATTTCCCTTATTTTTTTATTTATAAATAATGATCCTACCAGATATACACTGTCGCAGCAGGTGTAATTATTCACCAATCGGCTTTTTTATTATCCTCATGGCATTCAGCACTGACAGAACAGCAACCCCCACATCGGCGAATACTGCTTCCCACATGGCGGCCATACCGGCTGCCCCCAGAAGCAGTACCAGCCCTTTGATGCCAAGCGCCATTGCAATATTCTGCCACACAATCCGTTTGGTACTATTGGCTATCTCTACGGCGTCTACAAGCTTTGAAGGCTGATCAGTCATCAACACCACATCAGCGGCTTCAATAGCAGCGTCCGATCCTATTCCGCCCATTGCCACGCCAACATCGGCTCTGGCCAAAACCGGCGCATCATTAATACCATCTCCAACAAATACCACCTTGCCTTTTTTATTGACTTTTTCCTTCTCTATCATATCCAATTTTTCTACTTTTTGATGAGGAAGTAGTTGGGCATATACCTCATCGATCCCCAGGCTACGACCAATACTGTTTCCGATTGTATGATTATCCCCCGTAAGCACCACCGTCCTTTTTACACCGGCATTTTTCAAGTCCCTTACAGCCCTCTCGGAATCTTCCCTTGGCTCATCCGTTATGACCAAATAGCCTGCAAATCTGCCATCCAGCGCCACATAAACGACGGTTCCCACGGCATCAGCTTCATTGCAGTCAATACCGTGCAGGCGAAGCAATTGAATGGTCCCCACCAACACCTGCCTCTCCCTGACCCTGGCCTTGACGCCGTATCCGGGAATTTCGGAATATTCCTCCACCGCTTCCCCTTCAACCGGTTTCCCATAGGCATTCAATATGGATACTGCAATCGGGTGGTTGGAACCGCTTTCCGCCAAGGCGGCTAACTCAAGAAGCTCTTCCCCGCTTATTCCTTCTGCCGGGACAACCATGGCAACCTCAAAACTACCTTTTGTAAGAGTTCCCGTCTTGTCAAATACAACGGTGTCAATATTGCTCAATGCCTCCAGATACTGGCCACCCTTTATTAATATGCCTCTTCTGGAGGCTCCTCCCAATCCTCCGAAAAAGCTTACCGGGATGGATATCATAAGAGCGCAGGGGCACGATATCACGAGAAACACCAAAGCCCTGTAAATCCAGTCTTCAAAAGGCTGGCGCCATAATATTGGCGGTACAACCCCAATCAGTGCGGCAGCCGTAACCACGCCGGGGGTATAGTATCGTGCAAATTTTGTTATAAACTTCTCGGTGGGTGCTTTTCTGTCTCTTGAATTCTCCATCAATTCCAGTATCTTTGATACCGTGGAATTGTCAAAGTCCTTGAGCGCCTCCACATATATCAAGCCGGATTGATTGACAAAGCCGGCCAACACCTGTTCACCTTCACCAACCTCTCTGGGTATGTGCTCGCCGGTTAAAGCCGAAGTATCCACGCTTGATCGTCCCCTTACCACAACGCCATCAAGGGGAATCTTCTCTCCGGGCTTTACCACAATAACATCGCCAACAGCTACCTTTGAAGGATGCACCTTTTCAATACCGTCTCCAACTACCAGATTTGCATAATCCGGTTTGATATTCATGAGCTGTGCAATGGATCTCTTGGATCTATCCACAATGCTGTCCTGAAGCCACTCCCCAACACGATAGAACAGCATTACCGCTACAGCCTCAGTGAATTCCCCCATGACAAAAGCACCAGCCGTTGCAATCGTCATCAGGAAGTTTTCGTCAAATACCCTGCCTTTTATTGTGTTTCTGGCCGCATTCAGCACAATATTCCTTCCTATGAGCACATAGGAGATCAAATACAAAGCCCTCTCCACGGCAAGGGGCAGGGTAAATACCATTGGTATCACCAAAATAACGGTTCCGATAACAAGATCCAATATTTCAACCAGTTTTGCCCTTAAGCCTTCTTTTTCTGTATCTGCTGGGTGATAATCACTGCAGCTGCTGCATGCAATGCAGCATTCAGTGTTGTTTACGCCCTTCCTTCGATTGAGATATGACCTCACAAAAACCCTCCTTACAATCCTAATAGCCGTCTGCTTGCCTTTCATTCATATGCTCTAATCCGATATGGATGATCTGCTGTATGTGTTCATCATCAAGGGAATAAAATACATTCCTTCCTTCCCTCCGGTATTTAACCAGGCGGCATTGTCTCAATACCTTCAGTTGATGGGATACTGCCGACTGACTCATGTCGAGAAATTCCGATATATCGCATACGCACATTTCGGAAAGGGACAGGGCATATAGTATCCTTAAACGCGTAGCATCACCAAACAGCTTAAAAAATTCAGCAAGGTCATTAACAATGTGGTCTTTTAGCATATTTGCCCGGATATTCTCCAGTGTATCCTCATGTACAACCAGTTCCCCACACATCTCAATATTTTCATCAAAGCCCACAGCAAATACCTCCATATCTATATTCATATGAACATATATTCATATTTTAATTATATTATATTCCCCAGGCTTCACCATGTCAATAGGGCAATGGAAAAATCACATGTTATTACGGATGTAATATCGAAGGCTTTTCTATCTTTTCTTAAAAGCCATAAAAATGATAGCAATTCCTATTAGTATAAAAGCAATGGGCCAGCTCAAATTCTTTATAAAATACCACACATCGGGAATAATTCTTTTCACAAGGGACAGCAGGCCTATAATTATCAGAACCCCTCCGAGAATAGCGGCACCTCGGTTTCCTGAAACATTGTGAATGAAATCTCCTCCGCCTGCATCCACATTATCATCTTCTACCTGTACATCATAATATGGAGCTTCAGGCATGACGATAAGCGCAAGTATGTACAGGATAATACCCGTACCCCCAATGAAAATGGATAGTACAAACAGCAGCCTCACGAGTGTAGGATCAATATCAAAGTACTCGGCAATACCTCCGCAAACTCCACCTATCATGCGCTGGGTTCTGGAACGGTAAAGTCTCTTTTTCATCTGCCAACAACTCCTCACTATCAGATTTTCAACATGATTTCCAATATATTCTTAAGATAAATTCCGGGCCCATCCGTAACTGACGCAAAAGGGCAAGATGAAACAATCCCATCCCCCGGACGTTTATTTATTATCATATTACACCAATCAAAAGCAGCGGGCAATAGCATTGGTACAATTTCTTAAGAAACAGTCTGGAAAGCGGCTTAGCTATGGTCCGTTCCAGCAAAGCTAAAGGAAGGCTAATATACCGGAAAACACAATAACATTTACTATCATATTTTTTTCAATTATAATTAAGGGGTATGATTATCATATAAAAAAAGGGGAAAGATAAATGGCTTCAAAAGATACAACAAAACGCAACTTTATCGCCCTTATGATGGAAGGAACCCTTTTTCTCACCGCCACTTCATTTTTGGACGCAGATACGGTGATATCGGTTTTTATTCACACATTCAGCGGAAGCCTTCAATTAACAGGATTGGCCAGTACTCTGCGAACCGCCGCATCATTGATTGCTCAGCTCCTGGTAGGCCCCTACGTACACAGAATTAAGAATTTGCCTGCATTTATAGTTACCATTATGTTTATATTTCGTCCTCTTTTCCTGCTTATGGTTTTAATACTGGCCTTTGAACTAGATTCCTCTGTAATTATATGGATATTTTTACTGATATATGCCCTCTTCTGGGCAAGTGACGGAACAGTGGTGGTACCGTGGCTTGACGTTTTGGGACGTGTGATACCAAGCAAGAGACGGGGAAGACTATTTGGGAATCAACAGGTTTTTGGCGGAATCGGAGGCCTTATTGCAGGTTATATAGTAAAAACAACCCTGGATAATGCCTGGCTGTCCGAGCCGGCAAAATTTTCAATACTCTTCTCCCTTGCCGGAATACTGCTGCTGTTCTCAGCTATAGCCATGCTGTTTGTCAGGGATTCCGACAAAAGGATATCAAGTCCACGGGTTAATATAATGGAATACTATCGCAAGCTGCCCGGCTATCTGAAGTTAAACAGAGACTACCGCCGAATGCTGTCAGTTCAGCTTATTGGAAGCTTTGGGGGTGCGGTCATACCGTTTATTGTTCTGTTTGGAAAGAGCACCTTTGAGCTATCTCCGGCTCAGGTTTCCACCATAATCTACCTCCAGATCATGGGTTCACTGATCGGCGGCTTCTTCTGGGGAACTCTCAGCCAACGTTTCGGCAACAGATATGTTATCTGGGTATCAAAGTTCATCAGCTGTATCATTCCTTTACTGGGTCTGATTAGCATCGGCCTGTACGGCATTATTCCACCAATGCTCCTTCTTGTTCCCATGTGTGTCCTTGCAGGAATTAATAAAGGAGCATGGATGGGATATACCAACTATACAATTGACGTTGTAGACGAAGAAAACCGTCCTGCCTACTTCGTGCTGACCAGCCTTATCACCTTCCCCACCACTTTTCTCTCCTACTTAGCGGGGGTTATGGCAGATACGCTGGGTTTTATACCCCTTTTCATAATCAGCCTCGGTACTTCAGTCATAGCAACAGGGCTGGCTCTGACTCTGGAATCCCCTCCCGATGACAGCCCTTCATTGCAACCGAGCGCTTTACCGTAAGCGTACAAAAAATGAGGGAACATACGCTCCCTCATTTTTTATATTTATGAACAATTAGTAATCCAGTAAACCATCGGATAGTCCGATGGGCAGGGGCTCGGGACGCTGGCATGAGCTGGATAGATTATAATGCATGCCGCTTTCCGAAGCATCCAAAAAACCTTGCATAATATCCAGCACATGGTAAGCCATCTCTCCATTAGCTCTGTGCGATCTTCCCGACAAAAGGGCATACGCCATATCGGCAACACCCACTCCTCGGCTGTTATCGGCATACCCGTGGCTTAACGGTATTTCGGTCCATTCATTTGCACCCATTCGCCGTACAAAAACCGGTCCGCCAAAAGTATTTGGATCTGGGACTCTTAAGCTGCCCTGGGTACCGTATATCTCAATCCATGGCAGGTTAGCGTGCCATACATCAAAACTTGTAATAATTGTCCCTACGGCCCCGTTTTCAAAATCCATAACACCGGCAATATGGGTGGGGGTTTCCACCTTTATTCTAGTACCATACTTTGGCTGGCTGGTAATCACCCTCTCGGGAAAAGTTATCCTTGCAGAACCGGTCACCCTTTTAACCGGTCCAATCAGTGAAATCAAAGCTGTCAGGTAATATGGCCCCATATCAAACATAGGACCGCCGCCAATTTCATAATAAAACTCCGGATTGGGATGCCAGCTCTCATGCCCGTGACAGGTCATAAATGCGGTTGCAGCTACGGGTTCCCCAATCCATCCATCGTCAATCAGCTTTCGGCAGGTCTGAAGCCCGGCTCCCAGAAAGGTATCGGGAGCGCTGCCCACAAGAAGTCCTTTGGATTTGGCAAGCTCAAGTATCTTTTTTCCATCCTGGCGGGTAACGGCCAGCGGCTTTTCAACATACACGTTTTTCCCGGCTTCCAGGGCTGCCAGGCAAACCTCGGCATGGGCCTTGGGAACGGTAAGATTTACCACGATCTGAATTTCAGGATCATTAAGCAGCTCATCTACCGAGCATACCCTGGGTATATTGAACTCCTCGGC
>LFSE01000137.1 GCA_001513075.1 Clostridiales bacterium DTU074
GCACCATACCGTGCATTTGTCCAGACAAGCCGATACCTTTTATCTCTGAACTTTTTATCCCTGACTTTGCCAGTGCTTCTTTTATAGTATTTACAGTCGCCTTCCACCAAATCTCCGGCCGCTGTTCCGCATAACCCTCATAAGGAATCTCAATACTGTATTCCTCCTGAGCCATTGCCTTTACATTGCCATCTATATCGATAATAATGGTCTTTACGCTTGAAGTCCCCAAATCGATACCCATTAAGTAAGCCAAACTGCTTTCACTCCTTATCAAACATAATCATATTACAATCCGATCAAGTTTAACATCGGAAAACCTCACCGCACCACACATGGCAAACACACTAAACCCGGTAATCTTACCATTTTTAGAAATACGCTGAAACATTGTCCGTTCTCTGTTTATGCAAATATCAAAAATATCGTTGTAAATAATAATCTCTACCCTTGTTTGTGTATCAAGCCCGGATACATTATACAGTGATTGCCACTCATCCTCCTGCAGAAATACACCGTTGAGCCTGTGTAGGCCGACTTTCGAACGTACGGGATCAAAACGGAGCTCATAACCTTCTTTTTTATTGTCCGAGCCCGTCCAAAACTCAATTCCATAATACAGCGACGAAGTGCGGGGCAAAACTTCGAATGACAATCGAAAATTATCGGGCAAGTCACTAAAATCAATCGAGTTATAACCCTCCGACCCGTCAATCGAAATCTGGTCAGCTTTCGCAGCCATCCGTACATGCTGCCCCCCATAAAAGCCAGCACTCTTCCACTTTTTAAGAGCTCTTCAGCCTTCTTCTCCCAGTTCTCACCCCATCTGGCAGGCTCATCCGGATCCAGGAATTCTTTGAAAGCCTTCCACGATTCCCTGGTAGGCTTAAGGCCGTGTTCAATTATATGGGCAACTGTGCTGCCCTTCTTGCTGTCCATAACTATGTCTCCGATAGAGTTCCTGTAAATAACATGATCTTCGGTTTCCTGAATTACTTTATGCTCAAGATTACCGATCGGATTAACATTTACCAATCCGTGGCAATCCCACATCCCCTCCTCCCAGTCAGGATCCATTCCCGGAACCTGCGGGCCGGCATCTCCATTAAAGGTACTTATTGTATCCAGCCCTTCTTTCTTCCATCTGATTTTTGTCTCACGCCATGTACCAAAAAAATATAAGGGTATCCTGTCAACCCCTTCTCCATTGAAAATTGCCCTGAAGCGTTGGCTGTGATTCATATTCAATCCCCGCTTTTCTTAATCAATCTTGTAGTTATTCCGTACATTACAAATAAACTGCCATAGTGAACACCATTATACCTTATTATACTGCCAGTTTGTCCTCTCATCTTAGCACTTTCTATAACATCCTTGAAAACATTTTTGCCAGCTGCAGTATCCTATCTCCCGCGTATTCAAAAAATTCTGCATATGCCGGGCAAAAGCGATTCAATACTGGTTTGCCTTCCTCAAAGGGTTCCCGATCCCTCCTGCATCCTCCACCACACAAGCCAAACCATTTGCATTCCCGACATCTTGTATCTATATGTTTTGAAACCTCAATAAATCTATTGGTTACTTCGGATTTAACTATTTCCTCAAATGATGAATGCCTCAAATCGCCCAGATACCATTCGTCAATAACATAGAAGTCACAGGGATAGACACCTCCATCGGCCTCAACGACGAACTGACACGAACAGACCCCCGACATTCCGCAGGCCTCAGGCCTGTATCCCATGGCCATACTGACCAGATTATCAAAGTATCTTATGCTTATTACGTTGCCTTTACTAATATCGTTATACCACAGATCAAACAGTGTTTTTAAAAAAAATGCATATCTGTCGGGGGTTAATGAGTATTCATGTCCTCCCGGTTGCTCGCCAAGGGGATCCAGGCACGGAATGAATTGCAGATACCTAAAACCATGCTTTTTAAAAAAATTGTAGATCTTGCCGGCATGTCTGGCTGAATAAGCCGTTACTACAAATAGGATATTATATTCCACCTTGTATTTATTAAATCGGTTTACCGTTTCCATTATGCGCTGAAAAGACCCTTTTCCACCTGGCTTTGTCCTGTAGGTATCATGTATTTCCTTGGGACCGTCCAGGGAAAGCCCGACCAGAAATCTGTTCTCTGCAAGAAATCTTGCCCATTCATCATCTATGACCATGCCGTTGGTCTGAATTGCATTGCTTATTTGCACTTTTTTTGCATTATATTTCTTCTGAAATTCTGTCAAACTTCTGAAAAAATCAAGTCCTGCCAGCGTGGGCTCCCCTCCCTGAAACACAAAAGAACAGGCATGATCGGCATATTCCAATGCTTTTTTAACAAGGAGCTCCAATGTATCTATGTCCATTATGCCATATGAATCTGTCTGCCTGTTTTCTGCCAGTGAATGGTAAAAACAGTATTCGCATCTTAAGTTACAATTGCTTGAAGCAGGCTTGATAAGCATACTGACAGGAGGCATTGATATAACTCCCCTTTGACGATTTTTATACTTTGATAGCTAAAATGAAAGGATAATTTTACACACCTTTTCCGGTTCTCCATCAAATAATTCAAAGGCTTGCCGGACTTGTTCAAAAGGAAATACGTGCGAGATAATACTTGAAGGATCAATTTCCTTAGCTTTTAACCATTGGATAACTTCAGGAAATTTATTTCTGTTAAGCCTGGAACCAACTATATCGAGTTCCCGCCTCATTATATCCACGGGCGAAATTCTGGCAGCCTCTTCAGGAAAGCCTAAAACCACTATGCGACCGGCCTGGGAAACCAGTTTTGATACACAGAGTTCGAACAAGCTTATGCTGCCTGTAGCTTCAAATATGAGATTCGCTCCCTCTCCATCGGTGAAATTCATTACCGCCTCAAACAGGTCCTCTTTTTTTGTATTTACAACCTGCTCGGCCCCCATATTTTTGGCCCTGTCCAGCCTGTTGTCTATGATATCCACTACCATGGCTCTGGCTCCAAGCCTCTTAACAGCCTGAAGTATAACAAGGCCAATGGGGCCGGCTCCACATATTAAAACACTGTCATCGGCGGAAAGCCGGCCTCTGTCAACAGCTTCAGCAGCAATGCTAAAAGGCTCTATTACAGCTGCTTCCTCCCATGACAGGTTATCGGGAACCCTGTGGACATTGGCGGCATTCACCTTTATATACTCTCTATATCCGCCATCCACATGTACTCCCAGAACTTTCACACTGCTGCATACATTGTGCCGGCCTATCCTGCAGGCATAACAACTTCCGCACGAGGTTACAGGGTCTACAGCTACCTTATCCCCCGGCTTTACATCAGTTACCGAACTGCCTACCTGATATACTTCTCCGGCTATTTCGTGACCAATGATCCTGGGATATGTAGCAAAGGCTGATCTTCCATGATATATGTGCACATCGGAACCGCATATCCCCGCCGCTTTTACCCTTACAATAACCTCGTCCTTATCCGGCTCGTCAGGTCTGGGACTTTCAACAATAGCTATTTCACCGGGTTTCGGGATCATGACAGATTTCATAAGAACACCTTCCCCCTAATTTATTATTTCCGTTCCAAGGCACAACAGAATCGGGTTATTTCCCAACATAGGGAAAATCAATCCCTGCATCTACTGTAATAAGCTCCATCGGTTCCCTCATCCTGAGCCGTACAACCAGATCGTGAATGGATTTGACGGGCCGATAAAGTCCAATACCTCCCCGCGCCACATCTACCAGCTGATGGGCATCGGAGCCCGAAATCATGATCAGCCCATGTTCCCTGGCATAGGAATAGGCCAGGTGATTGCGGGAGTCGTGCCGGGGGTTGCCGTTATAAACCTCCACACCATCCAGCAGCTCAGGAGCAGCGGGACTCAGGCCGGTTCTGAACGGATGGGCCTGCAATAAAAGAATATCCTTTCCTTTAATCGAAGCCTTAAAGCTGCTCAATGTGTGATTGTACAGTTTCGGATTATTCAAAATATACTGCTCATCTATACCGAATACCAAATAATCCTCGGGTGTATCATGAAAGCGAATCTCCATACCTAACAGCACGTCAATGCCTATTCGTTTTCCCTCGGCCAGGGCCGCTCTGTAGCCTGATAAATACATATCGATTTTTTCCTTCCAGGAACCTTTCAGCATAAGCTCAAAATACTCCCTGTAGTAATGGTCGGTTATGATTATCCCGTCATAGCCGGCTTCCTTATAATGTCTGACCATTTGTACGGCTTCAACCTTGCCGCACAGGCTGACTTCCGAAGTGTGTACATGGGTATCCAGTAAATACATCGATTGTTTCAAAAACATCGTCTCCTTGTATATTTATATCAGAATTTGTCACAGGCGATAATTACCACGTATATCATTATAGTTTAAAAAAGCTGTATGTTCAATGGTGCGAAGTATGTTCTCCGCCACTTTAATATTTTACGTTATATTTCTCCGGTACGTGTCAGCTATCAAAATTGTAAATGTGTATATGCTATCTGACTATAAAACTAAAAAATGACCAAAAATGGGTCTTGGTTACCGTATACACAATCTGTTGTATGTGCTATTATATATGATACCAATATATAGTATTAGCAGCATGTTGCCAAACATTGGTAATAAATAACACAGCATGAAAGGGGATATTCGACATGATAACGCAAATTCGAAAACGGGACGGAAGGATTGAGAAATTTCAACCAGAAAAGATTACCTGGGCAATATTCAAAGCGGCAATGGCCTGCGGTGGAAAGGATTTCAACCGTGCCGAGGAGCTGTGCCGCCAGGTTATCGATATAATCAAGCTTAAGTACGATAAAGAAATCCCCGATGTTGAGGGAATACAGGACATTGTGGAAAAGGTCCTTATTGAAAACGGACATGCACAGACAGCAAAAGCCTACATACTGTACCGGGAAAAAAGAAGAAACGCCCGAAATATGAATGCCCTGATAGGAGCTACCATCGAAATGTTTTCTGACTATCTGGGCGATCGGGATTGGCACATAAAGGAAAATGCAAACACTCACAAGAGCGTAAACGGACTTAACAACTATGTGCGGGAAGTGTTCACCAAGAATTATTGGCTTCACGAGATCTATCCTCATGAAGTCAGGGAAGCCCACGAGAGCGGCGATTGCCACATCCATGATTTAGGCTTCTTCGGCCCATACTGTGCGGGCTGGGATCTCCGCCAGCTCCTGACCGATGGCTTTGGTGGCGTCCCAGGCAAGGTGGAGAGCAAACCGGCAAAACATCTCCGCTCGTTCCTTGGACAGATTGTCAACTCCACCTTCACCACACAGGGAGAAACGGCCGGAGCTCAGGCCTGGTCCAGCATCGATACCTACTGTGCTCCCTTTATACGATACGATAACATGACGTATTCCCAGGTACGCCAGTGCATACAGGAGTTCATATTTAACATAAACGTACCCACCCGGGTTGGCTTTCAATGCCCATTCTCCAACCTGACCTTTGACATAAAAGTACCTTCCACCATGCGGGATCAGCCGGTAATAATAGGCGGCCAAATGATGGACGAAACCTACGGAGACTTCCAGAAGGAAATGGACATGTTCAACAAGGCCTTTTGTGACGTTATGCTGGAAGGAGATGCCAAGGGCAGGGTGTTCACCTTTCCCATTCCCACAATTAATATCACCCGGGACTTCGATTGGGATAACCCGGTTGTGGAGGACTTCATGAAGATAACCTGCAAGTACGGCATACCCTATTTCGCAAACTACATAAACTCGGATTTATCCCCGGAGGATGCGGTTTCTATGTGCTGCAGGCTGAGGCTGGATGTTTCAGAGCTAAGGAAGCGGGGCGGCGGTCTTTTCGGCAGCAATCCCCTTACCGGTTCCATCGGGGTTGTAACCATAAACCTACCCAGGATAGGCTATCTGTCCTCATCGGTAAGCGAATTCAAATCCCGGCTGTGGAGACAGGTTCAGATTGCCAAAACATCCCTTGAGATTAAGCGCAAGATAATCGAACAGCAATCCGACAGAGGCCTTTATCCTTACGCCACCCACTATCTCCGTGGCATTAAAGAGCGTACGGGGCAATACTGGTACAACCATTTCAGCACCATAGGAATAGTGGGCATGAACGAGGCGCTGTTAAACTTTATGGGCAAGGACATTACCACTCCTGAAGGGCAGGAGTTTGCCATAGATCTATTGCATTATCTGCGGGAACTGCTGGTGGAACTTCAAAAGGAGACCGGTCATTTTTACAATCTCGAGGCCACCCCGGCAGAGGGAACCTCCTACCGCCTGGCCAGGCTCGATAAGACGAAATATCCGGACATAATAACCGCCAGCAAAGAAACTCCCTATTACACCAACTCAACCCAAATACCGGCAGGCTATACCGATGACATATTCGAAGTTGTAGCCCTCCAGGACGAACTGCAATCACTGTATACCGGCGGAACGGTACTGCATCTGTATCTGGGTGAACAGATAGAAGATACTGCTGTATGTAAAAACCTTATAAAAAAGATATTCACCCGTTCCAAGATGCCCTATATATCCATAACCCCCACCTTCAGCATATGTCCCAATCATGGTTATTTAAAAGGGGAACAGGCCGTGTGTCCTCACTGCGGTGCTGAAACCGAAATATGGTCCAGGGTTACCGGATACCTGAGGCCGATCCAAAATTATAACCCCGGCAAAAAGCAGGAGTATTTTGACAGAAAGAAGTTCGTAATCCGGAAAGAAGAGGTAATATGAGAATAGCGGGTTTCCAAAAAAACTCATTCGTGGACTATCCAGGGAATATTGCAGCTGTTATATTCACACCGGGCTGCAACCTGAACTGCTATTACTGCCACAATCGGCACCTTATAAGCCATGATGCCCACCAGGATCTTTACGATGAGAAGGCAATCTTAGAATTCCTTGCATCCCGAAGAACCTTTCTGGACGGTGTGGTAATAAGTGGCGGCGAACCAACACTCCAGTCGGATCTTGAGAAATTTCTCCTGAGTGTTAAAGGGCTGGGCTACCTCGTTAAACTTGACACCAACGGTACCCGGCCCCATCTGCTCAAAACATTAACTGAAAAAAAGCTTGTGGATTACGTGGCCATGGACATTAAAGCCCCTCTTTGGCGATATGCTGAAATATGCGGCGTGGATGTGCCCATACACCACATTCAAGAGAGTATAAACCTGTTGATAAGGGGTAAGTGCGACTATGAGTTCCGAACCACCCTGATTCCCGATCTAAAAAAAGAAGATGTAATTGACATGGCCAAAATGATCAGGGGGGCTAAGCGATATGTACTGCAGCAGTATCGCATGCCTCCCCATTACAGGAATGATATCGAGGATATCCGGCTATACCAACAAGCCCATCATCCCCAAGTTTTTTCCGAATTGATTTCCATAATAAAACCTATGGTGGAAGCCTGCTTTTCCCGCGGGATATAAACTAAGCCGCGGGTTCTATTTACGCTTTTTCACATGCTTCTGCAGTTCTTCATGGTTTAACCACGGAATAGCAAAGCTATAAATACCATATAGACACCAATATTCAACAATACTGATTTCCGCAAATATGATGCAGTAAAGCCAGTTTAAGTGTTTAATGCCGTCATTCATTATCCAATCAAAAACCGCTCACCTAACACAAGGCGAGCGGTTTTTCCACACCGGCACTCTTCTGTCGGCCGTTTTATATTCAATCTCCCAAGTTCAACATGCCTGTATGTGCATCAGGAAGCTTATTTAAACAGCGCATAATCTATCAGAAGTTTGGCTATTAGGGAACAAACCAGTGAAACTACCGTTATCTGAGTGTTCAAAGACGGCCCCGCCGTATCCTTACAAGGGTCTCCAACGGTATCACCGATAACGGCAGCCTTATGGGCGTCTGAGCCTTTACCACCGTATGCTCCTGCTTCAATATACTTCTTGGAATTATCCCAAAGCCCTCCGGCATTGGCCATAAACAGGGCCAGGAACATGCCGGACATGATATTGCCTGCAAGGAATCCGCCTACCGCCTGGATTCCGCCGACAAAGCCAACGACAAGGGTAACAATTATGGCTATTAAGCCAGCCGGGATCAGCTCTTTCAGCGCTCCAACAGTGGCAATATCGATGCATTTCTCATATTCCGGCCTGGCATCCGGCCGACCTTCCTTCAAACCGGGTATGCTCTCAAACTGACGGTGAATCTCCTTAACCATTCTCTGGGCGTTGCGATCCACACCCATCATGAGCATGGCAGCAAATACCGCAGGAACCGCAAGCCCCACCATTATACCAAAGAATACCAGTGGATTCATAATATCAAAGCCTATGCTGGAACCCGTTGCATCCCTGACGATCTCCTGATAGGCTCCCAACAGGGCAATAACGGTAAGCCCGGCTGCACCTATAGCAAAGCCCTTGGTTATTGCTTTAGCAGTATTCCCCGCTGCATCCAGCTCGTCGGTTACGGTCAGGGCATCATCTCCCATTCCCGCCATTTCGACCAGCCCCCGCGCATTATCAACTATGGGTCCGAAGGCATCGTTCGAGATAATCATACCTACAACTGAAAGCATTCCGATGGCAGCCATGCTTATGCCGAACATGGCATATCCGGCTCCAAGGGGTTCGCACAGCTTATAAGCCGCAAGGGCTGAAACACCGATACCCAGGAGGGCAGGGAAGCAACTCAGCAGTCCATAGCAAAGTCCGCTGATAATGGTAAAGGCAGGACCTGTGTTTGATGCTCTTGCTACCTCGGAAACCGGCTTTTTGTCATCGCCGGTAAAATAATCCGACGTAATACCTATTATAACTCCAACAACAAGGCCAACCATTGTAGCTCCCCAAATACGGAAGCTGTATTTGAATATCAACGATGCTACTGCAGTTAAAACAGCGAAAATTCCGGTAGTGATATAAGTCCCTGTATTCAGCGCTCTTCCGGGACTTTCATGCTTACCCTGGCTGATGAACAATACACCCAGTATTGACGCTATCAAGCCCAGGGTTGCATAGGCAAATACCAGATTTTGTTCTCCGATAGCCAGACCGATAACCATTGCGGCTGCAATTGATGCTATGTTTGAGTCAAAGAGATCGGCACCCATTCCGGCTACATCGCCTACATTATCGCCAACGTTATCGGCTATAACGGCAGGGTTCCTGGGATCATCCTCGGGGATTCCCAGCTCAACCTTCCCCACCAAATCAGCACTGATGTCGGCTGTTTTGGTGTATATGCCGCCGCCGGCTTTGGCAAATAAGGCTAATGTACTTGCACCAAAGCTAAAGGCTAACACTGTGTTTGGATCCCTTGTGGTAAGATAAAGAATGCCGGCTCCGAAAAGGCTGGCTCCAACCACTGCCAGACCCATAACGGCGCCGCCCTTAAAAGCTATGGCAAATGAAGGTACGATGCTTTGCTTTGCAGCCACAGCTGATTTCACATTTGCTATTGTAGCTATATCGATACCAATTTTGCCGGCAAGGGCCGACAGGAAGGCGCCAAACAAAAATGCAAGAGCCATTCTCAAGTTCAACAGCACGTTGCTGCTATTCCAGACGGGGCTGGGCAGAAATAGGAATATGATAATAGCAATAACTGACGCAAATATCGCCAATATCTTATATTCCCTGCTAAGGAAGGTATTAGCTCCGCGCCTGATTAGCAGCGCAATTTCTTCTGCAACTTCACTTCCCTTGGGCTGGTTTCTCACCCATCGGTACAGATATGCCGCAATGCCAAATGCAGCGATTGATACCACAATAGCTGTGTAAACCCAGAACATTATCATTCTCCTTCCCTAAAATGTATAATAGTATTTTAAGTAATATTATAATATATGCATTTACAATATACGCATTTACATCATAAAATAAATTAGTTTTTGCTATCAGGCTTGGCATTGCGCCCAGATACCCTCAGTAATACCTTTATCATGATATAGAAAAGCAGTAGAGTAGCATGGGTCCCCAGCACTCCCACAACCATAAGAAAAAGGGATTTAGTTATATTGGATGCACCGGCAAGAAACTCGAACATTTAACAACACCTCCGTTTATCCTACCAAAAGCGGTACCAACGCCAATATCAAACCACCGGCAATTATGGAACCCAGCTGACCGGCAACATTAGCGCTGACTGCCTGCATCAGTATAAAGTTGGACGGATCTTCCTTCTGGGCCATCTTCTGAATAACTCTTGCCGACATTGGGAAAGCAGATATGCCTGCTGCACCTACCATGGGGTTTATCTTCTTCTTCAGGAACAGGTTTAAGAACTTGGCAAACAAAACTCCGCCTGCCGTATCAAAGACAAAGGCTGCCAGGCCTCCCAAAAGAATAACCAGAGTGGTAGGCTGCAAAAAAGCCTCTGCCTTCATGGTCGAACCGATTGTTATACCAAGAAGTATGGTTACCAGATTGGCCAGCTCATTCTGGGCTGACTGGGAAAGTCTCTCCAGAACGCCACATTCTCTTATCAGGTTTCCAAACATTAAAAAGCCCACCAACGGAACGCTTATAGGAGCAAGGATACCCGCAATTATCGTAATAAATATCGGGAACAAAATCTTGACCATTTTGGGCACCTTAACATCCTTATAATCCATTCTAATCATGCGTTCTTCCTTGGTGGTCAGAAGTTTAACCACGGGAGGCTGTACAATGGGTACCAGGGACATATATGAATAGGCCGCCACCGTTATTGGCCCTAAATACTTTTGGGCAAACTTTGTGGCTACGAATATAGCAGTTGGACCGTCAGCAGCACCAATAATCCCGATTGCCGACGCTACCTTTAAATCATCGGCACCAACGAGAAGGGCTACCACAATTGTGGCATAAATACCGAATTGCGCTGCAGCTCCGAAGAAAAGCATCGTGGGATTGACAAACAGGGGAGTAAAATCGATCATGGCTCCAACGGCAACAAATATCAAAACCGGGAACAACTCAGTCTGTATGCCGCTATCAAACAGAATTTTAAGTACGCCGGGGGCACCTTCGTATTCCAATACCGCCGAGAGAGGCAGATTTACCAGTATTGTCCCGAAACCTATGGGAAGCAATAACATTGGCTCGTATTCCTTTTTTATGGCAAGATAAATAAGTAATCCCCCAATTGCAAACATTATGATTTGTCCTAGCTGTAAATTAAAAAGTCCGACAAATAGCTTATCCATAACTACCTCCAAAACAAATTATTCTGTTTTCTTCAGGAAATCCCTCAGGTATCTATATGCAGACCACCTAGAAAATATAAAAAACTGACGGATATGTCCATCAGTACAAGTATGAATAACCTCTATAAGTACCCTTGTACCCCATTGTCACATATCCTGTCCCTTTTTGCTACGAGAGCAATTATATCACATCTTTTATTAAATGCAATAGCATATAATGGGGTAATTTTTGCTTATATATGATTCATTCATCTGCCATCTCTATAGGTTTTCCATCGCTTTTGGCTTTTGTTGAAGCCAGGCTGGCATGATTCAACAGCTTTTTCATATCATCCACATATTCATGGCATGGACGCCCCGGACTGCATCGTACACCGGCAATCCCAGCCGATGCGGTAATGCTGACTTTATCAGCACCGTATAACTGCTCTGATATTATCGCCAGCAATTTTTTGGCCAATTCCATACATTGTGCCTTACCGTAAGGGGTCAGCACAACAAATTCATCCCCGCCATAGCGGCACAGAAAACAATCTCCGGGCACCGATTTCTTTAGCAAAGACCCCA
>LFSE01000041.1 GCA_001513075.1 Clostridiales bacterium DTU074
AAAGCCGATGTCATGATGGCAACCGGACTGATGGACGAAATCTGTCCTCCGTCGACCCAGTTTGCTGCATATAACAAAATTGTATCTCCAAAGAAAATGGTGATCTATCCCGATTATGGTCATGAATATCTTCCAGGTTTTAACGATATAGCATTTAAGTTTTTATCAGAACTATGATTAGAATGTATCAAAGATGAAACGGTGCCATATTCGAAAACGGCTGTGAAAAGAGCGCGATATCCAAATAATATATTACTCTTTAAAGGTGATAGGGTGAAATATAAATTTGCTGATAACAGGAATTACCAGGATCTTTCCAGCGGAAGGGTTCTGTATAACCTGCCGGGGACCACTGCCTTCCCTGTAAGGCTGGCAAGCGAGATCTATCAAAGGTGTGCAGCTCTTCTTTTGGCTGGAGGAACTGATCCGCCCTATAGTCTTTATGATCCATGCTGTGGCGGGGCTTACTTGCTAACCTGCATAGGATTTCTTCACGGCCGGGAGATATCCAGGATATACGCATCGGATATTGATGAGAATCTTGTATCACTGGCTGAAAGGAATTTATCCTTATTGACCCGTGAAGGTTTGAAAAAGCGGATGGAGCAGATTGAGGCCATGTACGCCCAATACGGCAAAGAATCCCACCTGGAGGCGCTTCAAAGCGCCCTCAGGCTAAAGGATATGCTTGACAGGATGGACGGCGATATAGATATAAGGTGTTTCACTGCCGACATAACCAAAGCCCGGGATTTGGCCGGTTTTGTCAACCATGTCAATTTGGTCATAACCGACCTTCCCTATGGTAATATTGTGAGCTGGAGCGGTGAAGTGGATGAAAAACAGGCTGTTCGAAGGTTGCTCGAAAATATCCTTCCCGTTCTTTTGCCGTGTTCCCTGGTTTCGGTGGTTAGCAACAAAAGGATGAAAGTTACATACCAAGGCTACAGAAGGATTGAGTTGTTTACGGTAGGGAAGCGGCAGATAACCATTCTTCAACCGGTTTTTTAAGACAATAGCATAATACGGTTTAGGGATAACCGACCAAGCCCGGCAGTTTGTCTTATGATACTAAAAATGCCGGTGAAATAGGGCGATTATTTAGCCGTATCTATACGATGGTGAAGGGGGTTTCCCAATGTTTTCATTTGAACGAATCGAAGCCCGGGATCGGAGGGAGTTTTATGAACAGTTGAACACGTACCTTGTCGGGCTTATTGAAGGAGAGGATGACTGGCTTGCCAATTTATGCAACGCCGCTTCTTTATTATATCTCCTGGTCCCGGATATAAATTGGGCAGGCTTTTACCTGTTTAGAGACGGGCAGCTGGTACTGGGCCCATTTCAGGGGAAACCGGCATGCACGCGTATTGCTTTGGGGCGGGGCGTATGTGGTACCGCTGCACAAACAAGGGAGATCCAAGTGGTGAAGGATGTGGATCTGTTTCCGGGGCACATTGCCTGTGATGCTTTGTCCAAGTCGGAAATCGTCGTGCCCGTTATAAAGGGGGAAAGGCTGATAGGGGTTCTGGATATCGACAGCCCTTTCAAAGCCAGGTTTGACGATGAAGATGCCCGGGGTCTGAAGGCTTTTGTTGATATATTGAACCGGCATATAGACTGGCCGGGAAAATTTGAATAGTTTAATCATGTTTAGCGGAGGAGGATTTGATATGAAGGTTAAGTATCTTGGTACCGGAGCTGCCGAGGGTTGGCCAGGGGTATTCTGCAGTTGCAGGGCTTGCAGGGAGGCAAGGGACAGGGGAGGTAAAAATATACGCACCCGCTCAAGCGCTTTGATTAATGACAGCCTCATGGTGGATTTTCCGCCGGATTCATATTGTCATATCATCAATTACGGACTTGACCTCAGCAAACTGAAGCATCTTGTTATAACCCATTCCCATCAGGATCATTTCTATATCGACGATTTAAAGCTGAGAAAACCCGTATTTGCGCATCTTGAGGATGACAGTGTGCTCAATATATACGGAAATAAGGCTGTAGCCGGAATTATGGCTGAAATCCTGGACGACAACAGCATTTTGAAACAATATTTGAATTTTCACTATATCCCTCCCTTTGAAACCTTTCGTACGGACGATATGATGATAACTCCCTTGCTGGCTTCCCATGACAGAAAGGAAGACTGCTATATCTATATATTCGAGGACAAAGACGGAAAACGCATGTTGTACGGGAATGATACCGGCATATTCCCGGAAGAGACCTGGGATTATATCGGAAGGTTCCGATTTGATCTGGTGAGTTTGGACTGTACCTCCGGACCGCTGCAGGAGGGCACATACCACATGGGCATACCGGATAATATAAGGATAAAGGAACGAATGCTTCAAATGGGATCGGCTGACAAAGACACTAAATTTGTAATAACCCATTTTTCCCATAATGGCGGTTTGCTGCATGATCAGCTTGTTGAGGCGGCAAAACCCCATGACTTTGATGTTGCCTATGACGGGTTCGAGCTGTTTGTATAGGATATGGCATTAATGGGCGATGTTATTCGAATTATGATGCAGGAAGAAGTATAATTAATGGCAACGGGGATATCTTAATAGTGTTGATACCAACGGGTCAGGTGTTAACCGGTCGTTTAAAATGGGTCGGATGAGGGCATGAATTTACGGAGAGACTGGGAGACTTCCCTGAATTATAGGTATTGGAAATGACTTAAAATGATATATAATATATATGCGAGTATTTTGAAAGGGGTGATTGTGTGTGAATTTACTTGTTACTTTGAATGCTTCCTATATCCCCCCTCTTAAAGTCATGTTCCGTTCATTGTTTGATAATTGTTCCGAGGATCTTGATATCTATCTGATGCATTCCGATATTAAAGATGCACAGCTTGAGCAGCTCTCGGCATATATAGACAGTTACGGGCATGCCCTGCATCCAATACGAATTAACAAGGACGCTTTTGTGGAAGCGCCGGTTCATTCCTATTATTCAAAAGAAATGTATTACCGCCTGATAGCGCATGCTTATCTGCCTGATCACGTTGACAAGGTATTATATCTTGATCCGGATATTCTTGTGATAAATCCTATTGAGCGGCTGTACAATATAGAATTGGGCAACTATTATTTTGCCGCTGCTGCCCATGCCAAGCCGGTGATCGATTACATAAACAGGATACGTTTGAAAACCGATTCGAGCAGATACTATAATTCGGGCGTACTGCTTATCAATACGGCCCTTATGAGAGAAGAGGTGGATATATCGGATATATTTAATTATATCCGGGAGCATGCCGGCGAATTAATACTGCCCGATCAGGATGTTCTCAACGGGCTTTTCTGGAATAAGATTAAACCCTTGGATGAATATCTGTATAATTATGATGCCCGACGATACCACTCATATCTTATTGCCTCCAAGGGAAAGGTAAATATGGATTTTGTAATTTACAACACCGTGATTCTGCATTTTTGTGGCAAGCAAAAACCTTGGCATCCCAACTATAGATATCGATTCGGTGTCCTGTATAAGTACTATCAGAAGATGGTTCAGAAGGCTGACGCGCCGGAAGAAGATGAACTATATATAAACGAATACTTGGCATGAGCGGGGATTGATACAGGAAAAAAGAGAGCAGGCACATACCGTCCTGCTTTTTTGTTATTTTAATAATTTAATGTATCAAAATCTGTTTTTATAACTATTAGCAGTGGTATAAATAATGATGAAAAGCAAGTATTTTGAAAGGGGAGGAATGGTATGAGGAGTCAGATAGCATTCTATCGTTGTGAAGTATGCGGGAATTTTGTAGAGCTGATAAAAAGCGGGGGAGGAACTTTGGTATGCTGCGACCAGCCCATGACCGAGCTTAAGGCCAACACAGTAGATGCGGCTGTCGAAAAGCACGTTCCATATGTAGAAAGAAAGGACGGCAAGCTGTATGTTCAGGTGGGCTCAACATTGCATCCCATGATACCCGAGCACTATATTGAATGGATTGCTTTGGTAACCGATAAGAGCGTTGAGAGGATTTACCTGTCCCCAGGCGAAGAGCCAAAGGCTGTATTTGACGATGTAGGAGAAGCTGATGTTTACGAATACTGCAATCTGCATGGTTTGTGGAAGGCAGAGGTAAAATAGTGTATAATAAAAATTGAGTAAAATTCGAGGAGGGGATGTAGACATGAAGTCATTAAAGGGGACAAAAACCGCTGAAAATCTGCTTAAGGCATTTGCAGGGGAGGCACAGGCAAGAAATCGTTATACCTACTATGCATCGGTGGCCAGAAAGGAAGGCTATGTACAGATATCCAACATATTCCTGGAGACGGCGGATCATGAAAAGGAACACGCAAAACGATTCTTTAAGTTTTTGAACGAGAGCTTTAATGGTGAGATGGTGGAGATAACCAATGCATCTTATCCCGTTGCCTTGGGTGATACAAAAGCCAATCTGCTTGCAGCAGCTAAAGGCGAAAATGAAGAATGGTCGGCTCTGTATCCTGAGTTTGCAAAGGTGGCCGATGAAGAAGGTTTTCCTGAAATAGCCGAGGTATTTAGAAGGGTTTCTATCGGCGAGAAATTCCATGAGGAGAGATACAGAAAGCTGTTGGCCAATATTGAAAACGACAGGGTCTTCAAGAGAGATACAGTTGTTAAGTGGAAATGCGGTAACTGCGGCTATATCCATGAGGGTAAGAGCGCACCAAACCTTTGTCCGGCTTGCGCGCATCCTCAGGCACACTTTGAAATTCTTACCGAGCCTTATTGATAAGGTGGCTTAGGAACATACATAATTTCCAGGTCAGCCATTATAAAAAGTCTTACATCTAAAACAAAGATATACGGCAATCCCGATTAACAAAGATGTTCATGATATGAGCTTATCGGATGGTAGTGCTGGGGTGTTAGTACGGGATGCAATGTTGGTAAGCAAAAGGGATTAAATTATAATCCCTTTTGCTTTTTTATTCTGAAGTCTGGACGCCGGCTTCTGAGATTTCCCTCCAAAAAAATTGGCTGTAATGATATAACAGTGAAAAAGATGGCAATACTATAGATATTAATATTGAGGCGGAGGGGATAATATGCGATTTCGAGTGCCAGATTTTTCCTATAACCATCGGGATGATGAGGAGTACGGCGTCGATTATGGTATTCTTATGGATATAAAAAATGCCCATGCTGAATGGCTGAACGCTCAGAATCTGTTTAACAATGTAAGCGATCCCGAGCTGGTGGACTATGCCATATATAATATGGAGGCTGCCAAAAAGAAGTATATGTACATGCTCAAACAGGCAAGAATGAAAGGCATTGAGGGCATAAATAATTTGTTGTACCATTACGGTGAATAGTAAAAATAGGATAAAAGCGGTGTTGAGACAGCTATTCAGAAGGTTTGCCTTTTTTTCGAAAGGCGTGCAAAAGAGGTACCGGTAGGGTTTTTATGTCATAAAACTTAAGGTGGCACCATATCATAGAGTATAGAGGCGGTATTGCGAGCTGATGCAAAGATGCAAAACCAATGCAGGATGTGATTTATATGGCGGGAACGATTCCATGGGATGTGGTGTTGGCATATGCTGTGGGCTTGGTGCTGCTATACGTTGTAGGATGGCTCCTCCTGGTACCTCTTCGAATCATATTGAAGTTCATATATAATGCCATTATCGGAGGTATTATCCTATGGCTGCTGAATTTAGTGGGTGGTTTAATCGGTATTACGGTAGCCATTAATCCCGTTACGGCCTTGATAGTTGGTTTTTTGGGCATTCCGGGCCTCATTCTCATTTTACTCTTACAATTCATACTTCTTTAGGCATTTCATTGTAAATGAAACGAGATTTCGTAGTGTTGTGCCTTTTCAAATGTTAATTGGCTGAATCACATATTGGTAAACCCCTTTATATCTATTGCTGGAATGAATTCCAATAGAGGGACTGAAAAAAGAATAATAAATTTGGTGTAGAATAATGATGACATGCATGTCGGCTTATAGTACAATAACAAGGGGACGGGTGTGTCATTTATTTTTGTATGCAATTTACGCCGCTGTTTTGGGGGATATTATTTTATTGACAGCAATATGGCCATCTGTTATAATGAGTTTGATTGGTGTTACATACGCGGTGTAACTTTATAATAGAGGATTTTCTGATAACTGTTATAATGACACCCGTATACCTGTTATAATACAATATTCCGTATAGGAATTTGTACTAATACAGAGACTGCTAAGTCGGACAGGCTAAATATTTGTAAAATGAAGGGAGGAAATCTTTTGTATGGGCAAGATGGTTGAGATCCGCTGGCACGGCAGAGGAGGACAGGGTGCAAAGACGGCATCGCTTTTGCTTGCTGAAGCTGCTTTTGACACCGGAAAATATATTCAGGGATTCCCGGAGTACGGTCCGGAGCGCATGGGCGCGCCCATCACGGCTTATAATCGAATCAGCGATGAGAAGATCACCATTCATTCCAACATATATGAACCAGACTATGTTATTGTGGTTGATGAAACTCTCATCACATCGGTGGACGTACTTGCCGGTTTGAAAGAGGGAGGCGCGGTTGTTATAAATTCATCCAAGGACCCTGAAGAACTCAGACCGCTTTTGAAGGGTTACCAGGGTAAGATCTATACCGTAGATGCACGGACCATATCCGTTGAGGAGCTGGGTCGTTATTTCCCCAATGTGCCTATGCTGGGAGCAATAGTTAAGGTTGCTAAATTAATGGATGAAGATATTTTTGTCGAGGCTATGGAAAAGTCATTCCATCACAAGTTTGCTACTAAACCCCAGGTTATAGAAGGGAATATGAGAGCTCTTAAGAGGGCCATGCAGGAGGTGAAGGGGCTGTGAGCAAGGAGAGAAAGATGAAAATAACCGAGGAAATGACCTGGAAGGAGATGCCCAGGGGTGGATGTATACTGGATGCCGGGAATGCTGAGGATTTTAAGACCGGCGACTGGCGCTCCATGAGACCTGTATGGTTGGAAGAAAAATGCAAGCAGTGTCTGCTGTGTTGGACAGTATGCCCCGATTCGTCTATTCCGGTTGAAGATAGCAAGAGGAAAGATTTTGATTTCGATCACTGCAAAGGCTGTGGGATTTGTGTGGAAGTTTGTCCCTTTAAGGCCATAGATTTTGTCGAGGAAGGTTAAATGAGGGAGGGAGATAAGAATGGCTATCAAGGATAAGTTAAGTGGAAATGAAGCTGTAGCTGTAGCAATGCGGCAGATAGATCCTGATGTTGTTGCAGCCTTTCCCATAACTCCGTCTACCGAGGTGCCCCAGTACTTTTCTCAATTTGTTGCCAATGGACAGGTGCATACCGAGTTTGTAGCCGTTGAATCGGAACACAGCGCTATGAGCGCTTGTATTGGAGCACAGACTGCCGGCGCCAGAACCATGACCGCCACTTCTTCTCAGGGTCTGGCGTTGATGTGGGAAATGCTGTATATAGCTGCTTCGTTGCATTTGCCTATAGTTATGTCCGTTATAAATCGTGCTTTATCCGGTCCTATCAACATCCATAACGATCACAGCGATAGTATGGGAGCAAGGGATTCGGGCTGGATCCAGCTATACTGCGAGGACAATCAGGAGGCCTATGACAACCTGATTCAGGCTGTCCGGATTGCAGAGCACAAGGATGTCCAGCTGCCGGTAATGGTATGTTTCGATGGCTTTATCACCAGCCATGCAGTTGAAAACATTGAACTTATTGAGGACGAAAAGGTTAAAGAATTTGTCGGTGAATATAAGCCTGAACACTATTTGTTAAACAGGGAAAACCCAATTGCGGTTGGTCCCTTGGATATGCCGACTTTCTATTTCGAACACAAGAGGGCACAGGCCGAGAGCATGAAAAACGCAAAAAGGGTTATTTTGGAAGTTGCAGAGGAATTCGAAAAGCTGACCGGCAGGAAATACGGTTTCTTTGAGGAATACCGGATGGATGATGCTGAAGTGGCCGTAGTTGTTCTGAACTCTACTGCGGGTACTGCAAAAACCGTTGTAAATGAGCTGCGGGATCAGGGTATAAAAGCCGGTTTGATCAAACCCAGAGTATTTCGTCCATTCCCCTTTGAGGAGATTGGAAAAGCTCTGTCAGGGTTGAAGGCGGTAGCCATTATGGATAAAGCTGACAGTTTTTCTGCTGCCGGAGGTCCGCTGTTTGCCGAGATAAGAAGCGCTATGTTTGATTATGCGAAAGATACAAAGGCCATTAACTATATATATGGCTTGGGAGGCCGGGATGTCCGTGCCGATGATATCAGACTTGTATATCAGGATCTTTTGGAGATTGTAAGAACCGGCCAGGTAAAATCCACATTTAATTACTTGGGCATAAGGGAATAGGAGGTGAAGGGGATGGCATATAATCTCAAAAATTTGACGCAAAAACCGGAACGCTTTACAGGTGGACACAGGATGTGTGCCGGCTGCGGAGCCCCGATTGTGGTGCGGACTGTACTAAGGGCGTTAAAGCCTGAAGACCACGCGGTTATCGGCACAGCCACAGGATGTCTGGAAGTCTCAACCTGTATATATCCTTACACAGCATGGAAGGATTCCTTTATCCACAGTGCATTTGAAAACGCTGCGGCCACTGTTGCCGGAGCCGAGGCAGCATATCGTGCCATGTCCAAGGTCGGGAAGATTAAGGGTACTACCAAGTTTATCGCTTTTGGCGGTGACGGAGGTACCTATGATATAGGTTTTCAAGCCCTCTCGGGAGCCATGGAGAGAGGCCATGATATGGTATATGTGTGCTATGACAATGAGGCTTACATGAATACCGGAATTCAAAGATCTTCGTCTACTCCTAAATATGCTGATACCACAACCTCCCCTGCGGGAAGCGAAATACCGGGGAAGGTTCAGTTTAAAAAGGATTTGACCATGGTAATGGCTGCACATAACATTCCGTATGTGGCCCAGTCAGCTCCTTTCAGAAATATGAAGGATCTCTATGAAAAGGCTGAAAAGGCCATATATACCCCGGGGCCGGCTTTTCTGAACGTAATGGCACCCTGCCCTCGTGGTTGGAGATATAATACGCCAAAACTTATGGAGATTGTACGCTTGGCTATAGACAGCTGCGTATGGCCTTTGTATGAGGTTATAGAGGGTAAATTTATACTGAACTACAAACCGAGGCAAAAACTTCCCGTAGCTGACTATCTGAAACCGCAAGGACGATTCCGCCATCTGTTTACCAAAGAAAACGAAGGTCTTCTGGAAGAATTGCAGCAGGAAGTTGACCGAAGATGGAACCGGCTGCTGGAGCTTTGCGGGGAAGCATAAATCCCGGATAAAAAAAGGGCACGTATGGGAGAACGGATTTTCTCATACGTGCTTTCTTTATACGGTTATGAGGTTGAAGTTGTGAGGAGTGATTGCAAACATCAATAACAGGGGTAAACGGGTTTATGCCAGTTCGTAATAACGGCCCAGATTCTTGCCTATGGAGTCTATCACGCTATCGTAGGCAGTACAGCGCTCTACATGATTGTGATGCTGTTTAAGCAGCCGGTAAAACTGTGAGTTTTCCTTGGGAGCAATTACCTCGTAGATTGCATCGAACTGAAGGGGGATTTTTGTAAACGGGCGAAGATTGGGGCACTCTGATGAAAGTTTTATTTCTACGTGATTCATATTCTTCTGTTCGACTTGAATCTCAATGTTGTAGTTACACAATGCACACCTTGATTCGAACTTGCACATAAAAACTCTCCTTTCAGAAAAGGCTGATTAAAACTGGTTATACGGAAACTATCTGTGTTTTTATTATATAGTATTACTCCTCAAATGAAAACAATATTTTTATTATAAAATTGTAAATTTTACGACAATTAAATGTTTTATTGTTATAAATTTCACATATGTTTGTTAGACAATTGTCAGAAATCATTCTGTGATTACCCCTTTATCCATTTGGGATTCAACCCAGGTTTTTGTCGTGGACGGTGTTATCGGCGAAACAATCTCTGATGAATGCATCTGTGAGATGCGGATGTTTTACTCGAATATTATGGATTTGTCAGTGAAGGCTGATTTTAAAAATGAAGGACCATGGTTAATTTGGCATGTAACAGTTGAAAGAGGATTTTAAACATATTGTAGATCAGCCGAATGACCGGTGCGGGTCTTGGTTAAATGAAGCTGACGGAATAATGTTCGGGGTAATGCTTTTCTGGTGCAAGCCATGTTTGCAATTAAATTGCAGGCACAGCTTGCATTGCGGTTGAATTTGGGTAAAATAGTGTATTATAATGAATACAATATAAAGCCGAATATGGGACAAAATATTCACTAGCGTCGCAAAACAATTCCGGCATATTGATATTTATTGGGCAAAGGAGCCTGTTGCCATGGATTATAATAAGCTGTGGGACAATTTGATCCGTGCTGTTATGACCTGTACCAACTGTCAGCTATGCAAAACCAGGACCAATAGCGTGCCTGGTGAAGGAAATCGTGATGCCGATTTGATGTTTATCGGTGAAGGTCCGGGACGTGATGAGGATTTAAGCGGGCGGCCGTTTGTGGGCAAAGCTGGTCAGCTGCTTGATAAGATGATTGAAGCTATCGACCTCAAAAGAGAGGATGTGTATATAGCCAATATTGTGAAATGCCGTCCTCCGGGCAACAGGGAACCTAACGAAGGCGAAGCCCGTGCCTGCCTGCCGTATTTAAGAAGGCAGGTGTATCTGGTACGGCCACGGATAATTGTCTGTTTAGGCGCAACCGCCGTGCGGTATGTGATCGATAAAAAAGCCGGCATAACCAGAATACGCGGGCAATGGATTGAGCGGAAAGGCTACTGGTTGATAGCGACATATCATCCTGCTGCGCTGCTCAGAGATCCGGCAAAAAAATATGACGCCTGGGAGGATTTTAAGAAGATAAGAGCCAAGCTGGATGAGTTGGGTTCTAAGCCGCCAAGACAGGATGCGCTCATGGAAACAGATGGAGATGAATAACGGAAATGGGGGTATAGGGCGGATATCGTTTTAAAAAGGGAGATGCAATGGTGTTAAGACGGGATAAAGCAAAGCAGCTGCAGAAATTAAAGCAGGAAAGCGTGCAATTTTTCAAAAGCATATATAAGGAGCAGGAAAGGATTATAGTTTTCGGTGAAGGAAATCCCGATGCTTTCCTGGTGCTGGTGGGGGAAGCACCGGGCCAGCAGGAAGTGGTACAGCAACGGCCGTTTGTTGGCAAGGCCGGCAGGAACTTGGATGAGTTTCTAAGAATACTGGATATAGAGCGTGAGGATATATATATAACCAATGCCGTTAAATTCAGGCCCGTAAAAATTGATCCGGATACAGGACGAACGTCCAACCGTCCGCCCAACAGGGAGGAGATTGATCTGAACCGGACGGTGCTGTATAAGGAATTGACGATAATCAGCCCCTCAGTTGTGGTAAGCCTGGGTAATATACCGTTAAGGGTGTTGACGGATGATAATAAGCTCACAATAGGCCGGGTGCATGGCAGGCACCTTAACATCTCAATTGGCATTGAAAAGCGGAATATGGTATTATTCCCGCTTTATCATCCGGCAAGCATCATCTATAATCCTCGATTGAAGGATACATACATAGACGATTTGCAGCGGTTAAAAGAGTATTTGAACCAAGGCTCCCATCGGCATTCATAATAGGGCATGCTTGTTGGTGGGGGAGGATAAGGTTTGGCAATAGCGATGGGTGCCATACGCCGATTTAAATATAAAGCTGGAGGATGAGGAAAGAATGGAAGAAAAAAAGAGAATTTTTAGTGGTGTACAACCGTCGGGGAACCTGACAATAGGAAACTATCTGGGTGCTATAAAAAACTGGGTTGAGCTGCAGGATGACTATGACTCCTTTTATTGCATAGTGGATCTTCATGCGCTGACGGTGAGACAGGATCCCAAGGAGCTGCGCCACAGAAGCCTGTCGGTGTTTGCCTTATATCTGGCATGCGGATTGGATCCGGAGAAGAACACCATATTTGTACAGTCCCATGTGAGTGCTCATGCCGAGCTGGCCTGGATTTTAAACTGCTACACCTATATGGGTGAGTTAAGCAGAATGACCCAGTTTAAGGAAAAGGCCAGAAGGCATAAGGATAATATAAATGCAGGCCTGTTTACTTATCCCGTGCTCATGGCTGCTGACATACTGCTATATCAGGCTCATCTGGTCCCCGTTGGGGCCGATCAGAAACAGCACCTTGAGATTACCAGGGATATTGCTCAAAGATTTAACAGCATTTATGGGGATGTATTTGTGGTTCCGGAAGCCTATATACCCAAAGTTGCTGCGAGAATTATGAGTCTGCAGGAACCGACAAAGAAGATGTCCAAGTCTGACGAAAACGAGAATGCATTCATCTCAATGCTTGATACTCCCGACGTCGTCATGAGGAAGTTCAGAAGGGCGGTTACCGATTCAGAAACCAAGGTCAGATATGATGAGGAGAATAAGCCTGGGATAAGCAATCTGATGAACATATATGCAGCTGTAACGGGCAAGACTTACCAGGAGATTGAACAGGAATTTGAGGGAAAGGGATACGGTGATTTTAAAAAGGCTGTCGGGGAAGCTGTCGCGGAAACGTTAGATCCCATTCAGAAGCGGTATAATGACCTGATGAAGAATAGGGACTATCTGCAGGAATTGATGAACAAAGGTGCCGAACGGGCAGCCAGGATAGCCTACAGAACCCTTGGCAAGGTCTACAGGAAGGTAGGGCTTATCAGTTCCTCTCGGAGATGATTATGGCTGAAGAAATGATGCTGCTTAAATCCAGGATTATTGAGCAGGGGAGACGATTGGGTTTTCCGATTATAGGAATAACCGGCGTTCGGTCATTTCAGACCTGGTATGAAGCGTTGGAGAAACGCAAGGAGCTGGATCCCGAGGTTGTAAAGATTGGTGATAGAATTACTGCTACACCACAGGATATTATGGCCGATGCGCGAGCTATCGTGGTGGCCCTTTATCCCTATACACCATATTTTGACGATTTTCCCCCGGGGGTGGGTACGTACTCGGCCTATTACAGGGAATATCCTCGTGGAAGAAAGGCAGCAGCCCAACTTGCGGAGGTTATCGTAGGGGAAGGCTATGATGCGGTGGTAGAGCCTCCCCTGCCGTCAAAGGCTGCGGCATATGAAGCAGGCTTAGGCTGGTTCGGGCGAAACGGGCTTATATATACCCGGGAATACGGTTCCTGGATAATCCTATACCTTATATTGACCAATGCACCCCTCCCTTTGGATAGACGGTCTCAACAGAATTCCCTGTGCGGAAATTGTACCTTATGCATGGAAGCCTGTCCGACCCATGCTATTTCCCGTGATGGTGCCGTACTACCGGGACGGTGTTTGAGAAATTATATGCTAACTTCTGGCTTTGTTCCTACAGACATAAGGAGCAAAATAGGAAACAGATTTTTAGGCTGTGATGTATGTCAACAGGTATGTCCCAGAAACCGTCAGGGAATGCTTCAGGCTCGGTTGTTATCCGACGAAGATATTCAAGCTTTCAACATATTTTCAATATTAAAGGGCTGGTGTGAAAATGACAGAAAAAATCTGGAGCAGCTGGCAGATTTAATAGGGCGCAACTATGCACGGAGTCAGCGTGTGCTGTCTTCGGCTGTAATCATTGCCGGAAACTCCGGAGATCCGACATATATTCCGTTTTTGGCAAAGACATTGGGACATTCTTATCCTCCTATCAGAGGGCACAGCGCCTGGGCGTTGGGCAGGCTCGGTTCGGAATCCGGCAGGAAGATTTTGCTTGAGGCTTTGAAAACAGAAACAGATGCCCGGGTAATACAGGAGATTCAAAGTGCCATACAGAGAGTCGACTGTCGTTGATGGAAAACGATCAGGCAGATGGAACGAAACGGGTTAATACAATGAAAAAAATGTGGAACAATAAAAAGTAAACCCGATAATAGCTGTGCCGAGTATAAACAGAAAGGAGAATAGGAATGGCTTTTCTCGATGAGCTAAGCAACAAATTTGCTGAAATGGTAAAAAGAGTTGGGGAGAAGTCCGATGAACTGATCGGTCTGGGGAAGCTCAACTATGAAATATACAGGGAAGAGGATGCTGTAAAAAAGCTGTACGGTCAGATTGGAGAGGTGGTATATCGGGCTTACAGTCAGGAAAATAGCTCGATAAATGCCATTTTTAATATTTGCAAGGAGATTGACAATCGAAAGGCGAAGATTGAGGATTTGAAACGTCAGGTAGAAGATATTAAGGAAAAGAAAAAGGCAGGAGAAACCGTGAATGAGGCTTCAACCGACGATAGTGAAGGTGCCGGAAGGCCACGGGAGGAGATCGATCAAAACCAGCGGGAGGATAGGGACCAACCTGTCAGGCCGGAAAAACAATCACAAAATTACCGGGAGGAAGGGCAATCGCAGTAAACTGATAAAAACTGATTTAGCAGAAGCCGATTTTAGCAGAAGCTGATATGGGCCTTTGTTCTTATATCAATAACTTGTAATAGTTGTTATAATAGCATGGGAGCAGGTAAAGCCTGTATAAGGAGCTTTAAATGGGGGGTAGTGCTATGGAATCAAAGATTTTTAATGATCTGGAGGCTATTAAGCTGGGCATTGCTATTGAGGAAAGGGGCGAAAAATTTTATCGCAAATCAGCCAAAAAAATGGAAGATGAAGATGTAAAAGCGTTATTGCTTAAACTGGCTGACGATGAAAGTGATCACAGGGACGCATTTCAGAGGCTGTACAACGAGTTTCTAGCTCAAAAGGATCAATTTAGCGATGATTATTTGTATGACCAGGAAGTATCGGCTTATTTTAATGCGATTGCTAACAGCCTTATATTTCCCAGTGATGAGGAACACTCCAAAGCCATTGAAAGTATTACGGGTGTTAAAGATGTTATCAGGATTGGCATACAAACCGAAAAAGACTCGATTCTCTTATACACCCAGCTGGTGATATCCTCAAAATTGCCCGAAGCAAAGGACGCGTTTCGCAGGCTGCTCCGTGAGGAAAAGCAGCATCTAATAGATCTGCAGAAGATCGCTTCAACTTTGTCTTAGTAAAACATATTTATTGACAAAGCTGTGTATATGCGTTAAACTACAAAGGCTGTCATAATGTTTGGTGAACCTGTGAACGATGAAAAACTTGCGTAATTGAGTGCGTAACTTATAAACCGCACGGCGTACAGACGACCCGAGAAAAAATTTATAAAAAGGGTGTTGACAAAGGAAGTCTGATTTGGTATATTAGAATTCGCCGCTCGGGAGGGCGGCGGGGAATT
>LFSE01000130.1 GCA_001513075.1 Clostridiales bacterium DTU074
CAGGTCATTTCAGAATGTTATGAGAAAAGGAGCGTGATAATTACAACAAACCTGGAGTTCAGCAAATGGAATGGCATTTTTTATGACGAAAAACTAACAAGCGCAATTATTGACCGGTTAGTGCACCACAGCCACTTGCTGGTTTTTCAAGGACCAAGTTACAGATTAACTCATTCAACCATGAAATCCCAATAATGGAAAAGGGGTGTTCGGAAAATTAAGTTCCGCGCTGCTCGGATTTGTACTTGCCAAAAACATGAAAGAACATGATACTAAGATGCTGATAGATTTTATTGGTATGTTAATGATATTTATATACGAATTTCACCCAAATAATAAATAAAAGATAATAAGTAAGAGCCTTAACCGGCTCTATTATTATAGTAATAGAAAATCCTTCCAATATATGGTATAATATTAAAAAATACTACTGGGGGGATTTGGCGTGGCGGAAAAGCAAAAGAAATCCATATTTAAGAGATGGTGGTTTTGGGTTATTGCTATTGTTATAGTTATAAGTATTATTACTAGTCAGGGTGGCGGTGATGATAGAAAAGAAGTTGCTGGAAACGACATAGCTAATCAGGTGGAAAGCAATAATGAAGATAACACAGAGTTGGCTCAGGAGACAAAAGAAGTTCAAGAACCTGAAAGAACAGAGGAACCACAAGAAGTAGGTGAACCAGTAGAACCGGTTGTTACAGATGAGGAAGAGACTACTGGAACATTATCGCAAAAGAATGCTGTAAGAAAAGCAAAGGACTACTTAAGCATTATGGCATTCTCGAAAAGTGGATTAATAGAGCAGTTAGAATTTGAAGGATTTAGTAATGAAGATGCTACTTACGCTGTAAATCAAGTCGATGTAGATTGGAAAGAACAGGCCGTAAAAAAAGCTGAAGATTATATTAAATTAACGCCATTCTCAAAAAGCGGATTGGTAGAGCAATTAGAGTTTGAGGGTTTTAGCAATGAGGAAGCTACTTATGCGGTAAATCAATTGAATGTAGATTGGAAAGAACAGGCTGTAAAAAAGGCTGAAGACTATTTAGATCTTACAGCTTTCTCCAGAAAAGGACTAATAGAGCAATTAGAATTTGAAGGATTCACTACAGAAGAAGCAACTTATGCTGTAGATGAAATAGGATTAAAATAACAAATGTTTATAGGCACGAGAAATTCAATTTGAAAACAGCACTGCCATTTTTATATCTGTTTAACAAAATGACGGGTATATTATTCCTCCAATTTGGAAAAATATATAAAAAACTTGCAACGGAGGAGGTATAAAATGAATTCCAAAGTAAGGTGTTCGGTATGCGGTTATCCGACAGATGAAGATGCTGTGGGTCAGTGCCCAGAATGCAACAGCTATGTCTGTGATGAATGTATCGAGTTATACGACAGTTACTGTCAGGATTGTTATAGCAGAGCTGATGAGGATTATTAAACAATTGATACGGCCTCTGATGAATGGTGTAACCTGATAAAGCATTGATTTTTGAAAGACGGTGCGGATAAGAGACTGCACCGTCTATTTTATTTTATTATCCAGCGGTCACGTTATTTGGTGATTACTTTGATGTCCCTGATTTTTTCATACAATAATTAAAGAAGGATTATTTCTTTGTTTATCGAACTATTATAATTGTGCTTTTTTTGTGGGTTTAATAATGATCATTGCTGTAATTACTACTGCCATTTGGAGAAATTATCCTTATTCTATTCCACGTGGTATTGATCAGGATTATAGAAAATAACACTGTTTTGCGATAAGCAATTGCACAGAGAAATGATTATAATTGTTGAGGTGAGAAATATGCGAAAACCCGATTTTACAAATTTGCTTAAAGTACTGCGGCGGGAGAAACCTGACAGACCCACTCTTTTCGAGTTTTTTCTGAACCAGCCCCTTTATGAAAAACTTGCTGGCGAATCGATGGATGATACACGGGATCCATTGCAGAGGTTTGGCGTAATGATAAAGGCATTTAAAAATGCCGGGTATGATTACGCTACACTGCATGGTTCAGACTTTTACTTCCCCCGTGGTGAGGTAAAAACAATAAAAACCCGTTCCTTAAACGAAGGAAATGTTATAAAAAACCGTGCTGACTTTGAAAATTACAGATGGCCTGAGCCTGACGAGTTCGATTATTCCAGGCTGGAAGAATTGGAACAATATTTACCTGATGGCATGAAGTTGATTGTCTACGGTCCTGGGGGTGTACTGGAGAATGTTATTGATTTGGTAGGCTATGATTCTTTATGCTATATGCTCTTTGAAGATCCGGATCTGGTGCAGGATATTTTTGATGCGGTAGGCTCACGGCTGGTACGATATTATGATATTTGTGCTGCCTATGATACGGTCGGTGCACTTATTTCCAATGATGACTGGGGCTTTAAAACACAGACCATGCTTTCTCCTTCTGACATGAGGCGCTATGTGTTCCCGTGGCATAAAAAGATTGTTGAAACTATTCATAAACATGGGAAACCTGCAATTCTTCACTCATGCGGCAATCTGGAGAAGGTTATGGATGATATTATTGAAGATATGGGATACGACGGAAAGCATTCATATGAGGACGGCATTCTTCCGGTGGAAGAAGCATATGACCGGTGGGGAGATAAAATTGCCATACTGGGTGGTATTGATCTGGATTTTGTCTGCAGGGGTACACCTCAGGAGATCAAGGCTCGTTGCCGGGCAATGCTGGAAAAAGCCGAAAAGCGGGGCGGCTATGCGCTGGGAACAGGTAATAGCGTACCTGAGTATATGCCACATGAGAACTACTTTGCCATGATATCGGTGGTTTTAGGGGAATGAACGGGGATATTGAATAAGAATTTAAGGTGCATTTATGACTGTGAAGCCTGGTTATCAAAACTTAATATCTTTATCCATTGCTCCGGTTAATATAACCGTTGGGAAGCTATATAGCGATCTCATGGTATCTATCGAACTTATGAAGGATATACAGCGTGAATATAATTTAGATGGCTTTGAATTCCAATGTCTGGAGGAATGGGATGAAAACAGGCCCCCGGTGGATGGTAGAAAAGCACGTTTAGATATATGGCGTGGCAGCCGTAAATATTCGATTGAACGTATTGCGGATTTGCTGAAAGATGCGAAATTAAATATTCTATCGGTTCATGCTAAACGGGATATAGGCATTTACCTGTGTTCTGACAATTCAAGTGATATTGAAAAAGGTAAGCGTCTTATTCATGAAGCACTGTGGTTTACTGGTGAAATAGGTTCATCTGTATGCGTGTTTCATTTATGGGACACGAGGAAACAGGACTTTGATATAGAATTTCTCAGAAAAATATTGACTGAAATATCATTGGAATATCCAGGTGTTATTGCAAGTGTAGAAAATGTACCAACCAATCTAAAGGGTTGTACCCCATATGATTTGGTGAAGGAATTTCAATGGATAACGCTGGATTTGCAATGGGCAGCTTTATATAACGAGCTTGAAAAATTTGTGGAAATAAAAGATAGAATAGTAAATATACATTTGCGCGGAGAATTGGAAAACTCAAGATGGGTAGTGAGAAATTCGACTTTTGAATTTTATGAAACCCTCAATATGATTAGAGAGAGCTGGAATTACAAAGGAATACTAACGATGGAACCGAATGGACTTAAAGTGGGGGAATTTGATGAGCTTATGTCAGCAATGGGAACCTTGAAAAAGCATATAGAGTAAATTCTGCCTGGTGTGTTTATTATTCCCGTACAGAAGATGCGATATATTTAGCCGAAGAAGATAATGAAATCATAGGCTTTGTTATGTTGTGCGATAATATGTCTTTTACTGTTAATTTCGATGGGAAGGTTGGGGGTCTGACATGCCTTGGAGTGGTGCGAGAAAAAAGAAATTGTGGCGTCGGTCTTCCATTTGTGAGGGGACGTCAAATTAGGTCCTATATTGCTTTTATGATAAGTATTTGGAAATATAAAAATCAAAGAAAGGGTTTGGAGAATGGGAAACTGTATTTTTTGCGGCAAACCTGCGGGTTTTCTGCGCCGTAGACATCGTGAATGCCAGGATAAGTATAATAGAACATGGCAGGCTATGCTGAACAGGGCTAAAGAAGCTGCACTTGGTTTAGGGCAGCTGGATGACTTAAACCAGCAGCTAAGTGTACTGGCGCAGAAAGGATATGTTCCGCAGTCAAAAGTTAATGAGGTTTTAATGCTGGGCTGGGAAGAAGCGGTTTCACATTTTCTGGAGGATGGTAATCTTGACGCTGAAGAAGAAAAGAGTTTATCAGAATATGTTGAATTTTTTGGCTTAACGCAGGATGAATTGGATAAAAAGCGAGCATATACGCGTTTTATCAAAGGTGCGGTGTTGCGGGAAATAATGGAAGGTAAAGTGCCACAACGGTTTAAACTCAGTACACCATTGCCCCTAAACTTTCAAAAAAGTGAGAGTTTGGTATGGGCATTTTCCGATGTTGATTATTATGAAAAAAGAACCCGCAAGGAATATGTCGGTGGAAGCAGTGGAGTGAGCATACGTATAACAAAGGGTGTTTATTACAGAACAGGGGGCTTTAAAGGGTATCCAGTGGAAAAAGAAGAAACTATTCATGTAGATAAAGGGATACTGGCGGTAACCACAAAGCATATCTATTTTTATGGACCTAACAAGAGTTTTAGGATTCCATATTCTAAAATTGTTTCCTTTACCCCTTATTCAGACGGTATTGGCATTCAAAGGGATGCTGCCCGTGCAAAACCACAGCTTTTTGTTACAGGAGATGGATGGTTCACTTATAATCTTGTTACCAATCTTGCTAGAATGTGAAATTATTAGAAAAGAAGTTATGTTATATATGAAGGATGTGGTGTTATGATGTATGATTTAGTTTCGCTTGGTGAACTGCTCATTGATTTTACACCTGCCAGCATATCGGATAATGGGAATCCGTTGTTTGAGTGTAATCCCGGGGGAGCACCGGCTAATGTAGCTGTTGCTCTGGCTAAACTGGGGAAGAAAACGGCATTTATAGGCAAAGTGGGTAATGACCAGTTTGGGATGTTTTTGAAGAAAACACTTATGGATGTGAATGTGGATACAGACGGCTTGATATTTGCTGAGGATGCCAATACGACACTGGCATTTGTACATCTGGATGAGAGAGGGGATAGAAGCTTCAGTTTTTACCGTAAACCCGGGGCGGATATAATGCTGGAGGAAAAAGAAGTTAATTATGATATGATAAAGAATTCAAAGATATTCCACTTTGGTTCGGTTTCCATGACGAATCAGCCGTCAAGGGATGCCACCATTAATTCTGCAAGATATGCGAAGGAGAATGGGCTAATCGTATCCTTCGATCCTAATTTAAGACCGCCCTTATGGGCAGATTTAAATGAGGCAAAAGAAATGATCAGGATAGGTTTAGGTTTTGCTGATGTATTGAAGATATCGGAGGAGGAGTTGTATTTTTTGACGGGTACTGAAGATGCTGAAGAAGGTTCAATGATACTATACAAAGAATATGGCACAAAGCTAATGTTTATCACATTAGGAGCCAAAGGCTGTTTTTTCAGGTTTGGAGACAATACCGGCCATCTGCCTGCATATGAGTTAGTGTAAAATTACTCTGGGAAAAAACAAACAAATAAAAGAAAAGAGTATCTCCTCTGT
>LFSE01000076.1 GCA_001513075.1 Clostridiales bacterium DTU074
CCTGTATATTCCACGCAACCTCGGGTATTCTCACACCATATTCAACGATTATGT
Organism: Clostridiales bacterium DTU074; assembly: GCA_001513075.1. Taxonomy (GTDB): domain Bacteria; phylum Bacillota; class Clostridia; order Caldicoprobacterales; family Caldicoprobacteraceae; genus DTU074. The sequence continues at coordinate 55 of LFSE01000076.1, forward strand.
ATAAATCGATTGCAGTCTCCTTTTCACCAACTTCTACTTTAACTCCCTTTGATAAATTCTTTCTGCCCAATTTCTCTACAATACCGCCGGCCATACTTCCGCTCATTGCCGCTACACCTTTAACTTCGGTAGCCGCCAAACCGGCAATAATTGCCACCACCTCGTCTGCAAAAGTTACCTTACCATAATCTTCCCTTGATTGTTCCTGTACAACTTCCGACAAGTTGTTCACCTCCCGTCCAATTAAATGGAAACCTCTATATTATATTGATATTATAACAAAAGAAGACGTGCTTTACAAACTCCTTAGCTATATTTTTGGTATTATTTTTATGTTTTCGGCTTTTTGGCCCGATTCCCGCTTAACTATATCCAAAATTTGAGCTACCTCTTCCGGCTTTAACTCCTTCTTGTCAACAATCACATTGACCGAATCTTTATGCATAATGACAACGACTTCATCAAAACCCTTTGCCTTTATTAGAGCTTCCATACTGAGTTCCTTTTCCATACTGTTTGTAATTTCAAGCAGTTGGGCCTGGGCCTCCTTTTTTATCTCTGAATCCGCCTCGGGATTGTTCAGGAGCTCCCTTATATATTCAATCTCTTCTTTGCGTGTGTTCTGCCTCTCCAAACGATAGTCGACAAAAAAGTTGGATGAGCTCACAGGGGCTGCATCGGAAACACTTACATTCTCATCATCAATATCCAATGCTTCTTTGTCGCTGTCCTGAACCGTGTCATCATCCCCTTGATCCGAGGTTTGAACCACATCATCATTGTTGAGTATGCTCTGGTTGTATACTAGATTCAGATAGCCGGTAATGATAAGCAAAACGATCAGGAGACCCATGACCAGGTTTTTCTTTTTAATGACCAGCATAACCACCACTCCTTTATTTATTGGTTTCCATTTCAAAAACTTCAACCTGCCGGGCAGAAACGCCCAGAGCAGTTTGAACCGCTCTCATCAAATCCATCTTAATGCGTATATTCTTAGCTCCTTCAGCGATTACAATGACTCCCTTGATCTCCGGTTCCATTTCCTTAACCACCAGAGGTTTGGAACCGCTCGAATCGTTCATGGTTACGGTTTGGCTGTTCACATCTTTCTGCGACACCTTACGCACTCCGCCGCTGCTGTCCTCTTCCTCAGTAATGGTCTGAGATTCGGTAGTATTAACCGCTGGCACGATTTCCCTGCTCGACTTATATGTAATCATGACTTCAACTCTGCCCGCCCCCTTTATTGATGACAGCTTTTCCTGCAACTTGGCCTCCAGCTGATCCCGATTAGCTTCCCATGATACCCATTGTACCCCCTTATCATCTGGCTCATCTTTTTCCCCTGCCGATGAGGAAGGCTTCCCAAAGCTAGAGGTATACAAGCTTACAACAATCGCAATCACCAATATGACAACAAATATTTCAATGCTCTTCATGTTTTTTATTCTTTCGCTTATACGCTTTATAGCATTCTGCTGCTCCACCCTATTCCCTCCTCATTCCTCACCTGGATAAAGCCGGGTTTCATCTGCAGTTCTACATCGGACCCGTATCTTATCAAGGCTTAAACCGTATATGCCGGCTATCAACCCTTTAATCCTTTGCTCCTCCCCAGTGCTGTCGTTTGACCGGTCGGCATCATGCCCGGCATCGATTTTGATCCTTACAGGCCGGATGCTCCCCTTAGCTGCGTTGCCTATTTCCACGTATACGCTTTCAATGCCGGTCACCCTCTCATCGCTCTCATCCACTTCCGACAGATTTACCATTACATTTACATCCCTATAACCCGTTTGGCTCCTTATCTGTTCCGCCATATGTAATTCCAGACTTTTTTTGAAACTATTCCTTATTTCCTCCTGCTGTTTGCTGTCATACAGCTTCATATGGTAATTCAAACCCGATAAATCCATCAAAACCAAATTTCTTGCCGCCAAATTGCTCAAATCCTCCACGCGGTTAAATATATGAAAGATCGGTTTCAACATAATCGTAAGCATTATTACTCCTATCAGAAAACGGGTATATTTTTTCATATTCCCGCCGGGCAGAATTAAATCAGCTACAACGCCCA
>LFSE01000029.1 GCA_001513075.1 Clostridiales bacterium DTU074
CAGGATTTCTCACTATGGTTCTATAATTTTTTTGGTGTTGCATTTAATTTTACAACGAACCGTCATAATTGAAATATTTGAAAGCGTTGACTTAATTAACCTGGCATGATAATATTATTATTGTTAATTCATTCAGACACGGTTGTTACCTTTTCTTAGCAAATGTTCAGGTCTTGCTTCGATGTGTAACTGTCTTTACTCGTTGAACAACATCCGGGTTTTTCACCATTTTTATAATAACAAGTAAACGGGAGGATTTAATATGTCAGCCAAAAAATATCTAACCGAGATATCCAGCATCATAAATAAGGTGATGGAAACGCAGCTGGACAACATAAAAGCTGTAGCCGAAATCATAGTGGATGCGGCTGTGAACAAGAAGAGCATTTATGTTTTTGGCTGCAACCATGCCGGCATTCTTGCCCAGGAACTGTTTTACAGAACAGGCGGATTGGCGATAATCAATCCTGTTATGGCTCCCGGATTGGTATTAGAAGCCCGCCCGGTTACCCTGACAACCGGCATCGAAAGGCTGGAAGGGTATGGGGAAATAATTGCTGACAGCCTGAGTTTGAGAGAAGGTGACGTTTTGATCATACATTCGGTGTCCGGGCGAAACAATGTGCCGATAGATATGGCTTTGAGGGCACGGGAGCTAAAGGCTAAGGTCATCGTCATAACCAACGTTGATTATTCCTCAAAAGTAGAGTCAAGGCATCATTCGGGTAAACGGCTGTACGAACTTGCCGATATTGTATTGGATAATTGCGGGGTTTACGGAGATGCAGCCATAGAGATAGAGGGTCTGCCGTGTAAGGTAGGGCCTACCTCTACCGCTGTAGGTGCAGCCATATTGAATGCTGTGGTTGTGGAATGTGCGGAACTATTCCTTCAGAAGGGTGTTACACCGCCAATATTTATAAGTTCCAATGTAGATGGCGGAGATGAACATAACGCAAGGATTCTGGAGGAATATAAGGACAGCATACATTATATGTGATATGTAAGGAGATGATGTTATGATGTTAATGGATCAATATTTTGAAAAAGTGCAGGAGCTTATGGAGACCGTGATGAAAACCCAGAGGGAGAAAATAACCAATGCCTCTTCACTGATATACGATGCACTGAAAAATGGAGGGGCGGTCCATGTTTACGATACCGGCCATATAATAAATAGCGAGCTGATACACAGGGCAGGCGGGCTGGCACTTTTGAAGCCGCTAAGGTTTGTGTTCAATGTAGATAATCCGGTGAGGCAGAGGGACAACATTGATAAACCGAAGCCGAAGCAGGAAGGCTTTGCCAAGTATGTTCTGACCAGGTCAAATGTTGCGGCAGGGGATGTTTTAATAATTGGTTCAGTATCCGGTAAGAGCGCCGTCGTTATAGATTTGGCGCTAAGCGCAAAGGAAATGGGAGTAAAGGTTATTGTCTTAACATCAGTTACATATTCATCGAGTATCAAATCCGAGCATTCATCGGGGAAGAGATTGTTCGAGGTCGGGGACATAGTAATAGACAACTGTGCTCCTGTCGGGGATGCAATGTTAAGTGTGGAAGGCCTGGATGTAAATATATGTCCTGCATCGGGTTTGTCGGCCGCCTTTATTATGTGGGCTCTTACTGCTGATTTAATAGAAAAAATGCTTAAGGATGGTATTGTTCCTTCGGTTTATAAGAGCGTAAACCTTCCCGATGGTCCGGAGTACAATAAGGGTGTTAACGAAGCATACAATTCAACAGGGTATTAGGGTTTTCATGATGACTGGCTTGCAAAAGGAAACCTATTCCGGTGATACACATGTTAATATTCAAGGGGGATGCCTTTGGCATCCTCTTCCCTTATACGCCATTTTCAGGTGTTTTTTGATTGCCGGTCATGCAGGCAATTGCCCGGAGGTGTTAAAAAAAGCGTGAAAAATTAGCAACTCTGTGCGGGGCAGTCTCGGACACAGTATATACCAAGGGGGATGGTTGTGTGAAATATTACATGAGTGTTGACGGTGGCGGAACAAAATTAGCGGCGGTTTTGTTCGATGATGAGTTCAGATTGCTGGGACAGGGCACCGGAGGAGCCATCAATCCGAATTTTGAGACCATGCAAAACATTAAAAATACAATGGAAAAGTGTATTGATGAGATTGTTGCACATCGGAAGGGTATCGATCTGGATTGCGTCTATATTTCAATGCCCGGGCCCCACGACTTGTTCATTGAATTGTTAAAACAGCATGCAAATGTAAAAGAGGCATGCGTTTTTAATGAGGGACGCATGGCTCTGCTGGCAGGTGCCCAGTCGCTTCGTGGTTTGGTAGCTTTGGCCGGAACGGGTTCGGGAATATTCTGGATTGACGGAGAAAAAAGCGTTCATGCGGGAGGCTGGGGAAGCCTTCTGGGAGATGAGGGAAGTGGCTATTATATTGGAAGAGAAGGCTTGGCTGCAGCTATTAAGTGTTATGAGGGGACCGGCCCTCAAACCATGCTGTACCGGCTGGTGATGGAGGAGTGGCAATTACAAAACCTGTGGGATTTGGTAAGAATGGTATACCGCTCCCCCTCTCCGCGATATGTTATAGCTTCGGCTGCCCCTCTGGTATCAAAGGCTGCCTCCATGGGTGACGAAGTTGCACAAAATATTTACAGGATGGCAGGAGAGGAGATGGCCAGGCAGACAATAGCACTGCTGACACGATTGGGAATAAAGGATAAAATAATCGGAGTTATAGCCGGAGGAGTATGGAAAGGTTCGAAAATAATGTTTGATACTTTTCAAGAAGCGGTTACAGAAGCTTTTCCAAATATAACAATAGAAGTCCCCATGTTCGAACCTGTCATGGGCGGGGTGATAAAGCAAGTATTAAAGGCAGGAGATGAACCGTTTTGCAAATACCTATATGCTATAAAAGATGAGTTTAAAGCATTTTTGTATAAAGCTCATTGGATATAATAAAAAGCCCTCCAAGGACCAATTGGAGGGCTTAAACGATGGAGCTGGCGATGGGACTCGAACCCGCAACCTGCTGATTACAAGTCAGCTGCTCTGCCAGTTGAGCTACGCCAGCAAAAAATGGCGACCCGGAAGGGACTTGAACCCTCGGCCTCTAGCGTGACAGGCTAGCGTTCTAACCAACTGAACTACCGGGCCGCGTGGTGACCCCTAGGGGATTCGAACCCCTGTTACCGCCGTGAAAGGGCGGTGTCTTAACCACTTGACCAAGGGGCCATAATGGTGACCCATCGGCGATTCGAACGCCGGACACCTGGATTAAAAGTCCAGTGCTCTACCTGCTGAGCTAATGGGTCGTATTTCAAGGCGAATGCAGATAATATAATACACAAGACTGACAAAAATGTCAACCCATAAAAATATTTTTTATACGGTATAAGCATGAATACATATCCTTCCAAGATTCTCTCTAAAGGATTCAAAAAAATAC
>LFSE01000099.1 GCA_001513075.1 Clostridiales bacterium DTU074
GATACTGACCCTTTGAAAACCATTCTACCATAACACCCAAGGATGTTCTGCCACCTCTTGAAGCGGGCAGCAGCACGGACGTCTCGCTGGGGTACACCGTATATCGTTTGGCTTTACTGCTGTACAACACGCTTCTGGTTTCAGGCCCCACGCATCCGTCCACCTGAAGCCCGTTCTCTTCCTGAAACAGGCGAACTGCATCGGCAGTAGCGGTGCCATAATAACCCGTGACCTTGTAATTGAAATATCCCAGGTCCCTTAATCGCATCTGAAGATCAACAACTTTTTGCCCCTGGCTTCTAATCTTCAGTATCTCCTGAGCCGGTACCGTCTCCTGAGCCCGAGCAAGAGGAAACGGCATGGTAAATACTGTAAGGACCACAAGTATTATTAAGGATGCCCTTTTCAATGCAATCACCTTTTTCAGCTTTTGTAAAATCTTAGCATAATTTTAGCATATACCGGCTTTGTTTGCATCATTTTTTTTACAAAAATGTTCCATTAATATTACTTTTTTATTAACTGCCGTTTCCGAATTACCCCTCTTTTTTCCTTAACAGCCCCTGAACTGCCATATTTGGGGCCTATTTGCTGTCTTCTTTGAACATAAGCCGCATTTCAGCCATTTATCAATAATCCTCTTAAAATTGGATATAAAGGTGTTTTCTTTGACACCGGATGCTGTATAGAGAGCCTTCCTGATTCTCACATCACTGCCCAGATAGATCTCCACATAGCCCACCTTCCTGCCGGCTTTAACAGGAGCCTTAATGAAGGATGGCAAATATGCCCTAATTTTTATTTTTCCTGCCTCCCCTTCCTTCACAGGTAAGACCACATCCTCTCCGGATATAACATCCACGCTGCTTTCAAAGCCATCAACAACGGAGACCTTGCCCAATACCTGTCCCTCGGAAATGACGGTATGGGGTTTGAAGTTTGTAAAGCAAAAATTCAGCAGTGCCATGCTATCCTCAAACCAGGGCTGGCAATTCAGGACAATGCAAACCAACTGCATGTCGAAACGCAGAGCTGCCGAGGCAAGACATCTTCCGGATTTTTTTGTGTATCCGGTTTTTATACCGTTTGCTCCTTCGTAATCCCAAAGCAGCGCATTCTTATTTTGAAGCACCCTGCTGTAGTTACGGCCTTCCCAGGGAATTGTCTTGCGTTTTGTTGAAGCAATTGTCCGAAATACGGGATTCTCCATAGCATATGCAGAAATCAGGGCCAGATCATAGGCGGTTGTATAATGATTATCATCATGCAAGCCGTGTGGATTTACAAAGTTCGTATTCTTTGCTCCTATCTGAAATGCTTTCCTGTTCATGAGGTTGACGAAATTCTCCACCGTTCCGCCGATATGCTCAGCTATGGCCACTGCTGCATCGTTTCCGGAGCGGAGCATAAGGCCGTAGAGCAGATCTTCCAGGGTGAGCTTTTCACCTTTCCCCAAATAGATAGACGAACCTTCAATTCCCACCGCTCTTGGAGAAACCGTTACAACGTCATCCAAATCACCCATCTCAATGGCCAGAATGGCCGTCATGATCTTTGTAGTGCTGGCCATGGGCAGCCTGATATGGGGATTTTTTGCATACAACACCCGCCTGCTGGCCACATCCATCACAACGGCAGACGTGGCCGCGGTAGCAGGGATAGTTCCGGCTGATTCACCGGTAAGGCATTCTTGAACCTTATTAAAGGTTTCATGCCCGGTATTGGATGCAATAGTAAAAAATTTTCCGGCAGACGTAGAAATACCCCCACTTCTAAAACCGGTATATATGCAAAACAGCAACAAAAAACAGAACAAAGCACGTTTAGGATCCATTTTGCCTCCTGTACACATCCTGAATTCATTAAATCAGCCGTTCATTCCCGTAGTTTGATCATGTCATTCGAATTTTACACAGGCTTATTATTTGGATATAGCATCAAATTCATTCATAAAGGATTTTATTTAAAAAAGCGGTCCATCATGGGGATGCAGGGCAACCGATGTGTATATGGGACAAATGACGCTCATAGGAAAGGCAAAAGCCCCGCTCATTATCAGCGAGGCTTTTATACTTAATGGTGCGGAAGAAGGGACTCGAACCCTTACGCCCGTTATGGGCAACAGCCCCTCAAACTGCAGCGTCTGCCTGTTCCGCCACTTCCGCATATCCACCGCATCCGGTATGCCCGGATAGCGGCATTCGTTACTATACTATATGAAGTTCCTTTCACTGCAAGAATAATTATAAACACTTCTCATATTATTGTCAACCGGTTTTCCCCGGAGATTTTAATAATTCCTCACCATCTCCATAACAACTTGTTCCCATTCAAAGATATTCTCAGGCCGGTGGCAGCAAGTGCTGATATCCTTTAAAACGATATCGCATGAACAATTATTTCGCTTACAGGCATCCAGTATCCTGCCTATTTCCTTCCGCAGGTTTTCCTTATCCAGTTTCGGTACCGCTACCGACGCCGGATTGGGCTTGGCGGACAATACGAATCTTCCATCAATCGCTTCAGCTGCCACATTAACATCAGCCCAGGGGGTAACGGAAACCTTGCGAAGATTGGGAATCTTCTCCACAATATCCATCTTTTTGTCCAAAGGTTCGCAACATCCGTAATAGGATAGACCGCACTGGCCTATGGTCTCGATCATATACCGGATGTCAAATTCATCGTGCATCCGTTTGGATACCGAACCAAATATCTGCGCAGCCCCCCTGCCCCAGATATTCTTCCTGGTTACCTTGGTACCATCGAAATCGCTTCCGGGCAAATCGCTTGCATAAATAGGAGTACAATGCAGAATATATCCATTGACATCCAGAAGATCCAGCTCTTCAAGCTGCTGAAGATAGGACAGGCCGATATCCGTCATTTTCCTGATAAGCTTGTGCATGAATTCCGGCCGTTCGACCAAATCCACCAACAAATTGGTAACGCCTCGATACCTGGATATTCCATCCCAGGGGGTGAAGTTGAAGTAGCTGACCCCCATCAGCTTGACCGGCATAATATCACCAAGTATATCTCCGACCATATTATATCGCTTAAGGGTCTCCTCTTTATTGTACGTTACCACGGGACTATGCAGTTTGGCCAAATCATCTTCGGTGGCCAGAACATCATTATACTTATGAGAAACGATATTATTCCGCTCATCCGTTGCCAGAATTTCCTCTTCAACGGTAATGCCAATACCGGTGGATTCTATTATCTTATGGACGGGGACAAAAGGAGGAACAACCATGTCTGCAGGCATGTACTTGCTCTTATAGAGATTGGTGCGGAAAAACCATTCTATACTTTGCAGAAAGGGGTCTTCGCATTGAAGCGTCAGCTCATCGTCTATATTCATCTCGTGCCACGGAATTTCATCAATTAAAACAACGGGTCTTATCTGGTTCAGATCGTTGACAGCCCTGTGCAGCTTGATATTCTCCTGATTTTTGCTGCTGTACGCCAACTCGGAATAACGCCAGGCAAGGTTTCTAAGAATTCTTGCATCTGAATTCATAAATACTCACACCCTTATAAATTAATAACTTTCTCCTGTCTGCTGACCAATAAACAACCAGGCAGCTATTGTATCTGACTATTGTCTTACCCTCCGAACAAACAAACCCAGAATTCTGCATATCATGGCTTTTTAAAATAATCATTACGGTATACGGGTTGGGTCCAAAGCATGGCACCGTTTTCACCGATCGCCTCCACTCTTACATATTTTTCATCGCCATCAAGCTGGTAAACCCCGTATTCGCCGGTCTGAACATCCAGCAGCTGTCCGTTCTGACCGATAAAACGGTATTGATATTCTCTGATGTATGCTTTTTTAAAACATGCCGATACTTTTAAGCAATTGTCATCAAATTCAAATTCGCTTAGCCACAGCCCGGTGGATACATAAAAACTGCCCGACATGATGGAAGCCATTATATCGGAACGGGAGCGGGACGGGGAAAGTATGGTGTTCCAGGCCCTTCCCAAATCCTGCCAGCTATGGAAATCATCGCTGCCAAAACCCCAGGCAAGTCTTCTGTTTGACAGAATATGGTCCCATGTATCCACAGCCAAGCCGGAGCCTTCCAGCCTGTAAATAAGGTGATTGTATATCTCCAGCCCGGCAAAACCGGAGGTGTTATCAATATCCTTCCATGGCCAGTATTCCTTTCGAATCCAATTGGGATGGCAAAGAATCACAAAGCCTCCTTGCTCCACGCAGGAATCAATGGCTTCCTGGTGGTTGCCCGTACACACCGCATCACACCCTATGCACAGCATATGGGGATCCTTTGAATATTCATATCCGTTGATTAAGGTGATATCGTATTCCTGGCCGTATGGTTCCGCGTCAGTAAACAGGTCGTGATTTGAGATGGTCAGCACCTGGTATCCTGCATCCTTATATGCTTCCAACACATCCCGAATTTCATGGTGTCCGCAGGTCCCCTTACCGGTTCCGGCATGGGTGTGAAAATTGGCTTTATATCCATATTCTGGACCAATCAGTGCATTTTGATATGGGTTTATATACATTGCAAATCCCTGTCTCAATCTCGTTCTGTGCTTTTTATAATATGTTTTTAATATATACTAAATAAGCATAACTTGGAAGAAAAAATTTATGCTTTTATCAATGTGGCATTAATTCAGTGCGTATGATTCCATCTATATCCTTCATATAAATAAGGGGGTGCGCCCCCAAAGCAGTACAGCCTCCGGAATAGCAGGATAGCTGCATTGATTATACCGGCAGCAGAGTAATTATATATCCCCCTGCCAACAGGCTCATCAGATTGGCTGTCAGCACGTACAGAAGCGTACGCAAACGCTGTGTCTTTATAATCATCAAAAAGGCTTTTATTTCAGCTATAAATACCAATATTTCGGCAGCTATCAGATTCAATATCAAATAGCTTTGTATCGGGACAAAGCCGTTAATCCAAATATTCAACAAGCCCTGGGTAATAAGATTTATGATAAGAAAAGCAATCCAATGATCTCTGCTTCTGAATCCAAATAAGCAGAATACGATACCCTCAATCATCAACGTCAAAATCAACCGCGACCCGATCAATAAAACTGATCTGGATAAGGATTTCCCCGGAGACAACGTCCGATCCGCCAAATTCAAGGTATAAATCTGATTATATCGCTTATCTGGCTTGTCTATGGCTATTTCATAGCCGTCATTCCCGGTGGAAACCCTAAAAACATAATCGCTGACATCCTCCAGATGGCGTGAATAAAATATATAATACCTCTCCATGGCCTTATCTATCCTTTCGGCCTCAACAAACGCCTCACCGGCTTTGATGCCGATCTCCAATTCGGGCGGCGGATTTGAAACAATGATCAAGATAGAGGGAGGCTCAGCAGCGTTGGCATGGCACACAGAGGCAAATGAAGCAATAATCAATAGCGATAAGACTATTGTACACATAAATCTGGCTGTTCTGTTCATACAGGCAATCCTTTCCGTTCTAAACTCCGTCAAAACAGCAGCATTTGCATAGCCGAAGGCTGGCTAAAAAGCACACATAGCCAAAAGACATAAAAACCAGTCCCGCCTTATTTCCGGCATTCAAAAGCACTAAGGATACAAATACCACTCCTCAATATTTCTGAATATGTTATGTTCCCTGGGCGCTTCCACGCCATAAACCCTGTTGCTGATCAAAAGAGAAGCGGTCTGGAAATAAAGGCTGACAACGGGAAGCTGGTCCACAAGCCGCCGCTGAATTCGGCTGTAAATTTCAACCAGCCGATTATCCTCATATGTTTGGGAAGCCTCATCTATCAGCCTATCCAGCTCCTCGTCATGGTATCTCATAAAATTATTAAGTCCTTCCCCGATTGCCCCGGAATGGAACATAAATTCCAAATCGGGGAATATATCAAGGTAATAACCGGTTAAGGCGGCTTCAAAATCACCGTCTTTCAAAATGGTTTCAAATTCCTCCCACGGAACTATCCTGCTCTCAACCCCGATGCCAATCTGCTGAAGCTGTTGTGCTATCAGCTCTATAACGTCCTTTCTTATGCTGTTTTCCCCATTTGTCAATATGGTAAACTTCAACTCTGCCGTTTGGGAGTCAAAAACCTTGCTCCGGATTCCGTCCCCGTCCGGATCGAACCAGCCTGCCTCTTCCAGCAATTTTACCGCCTTTTCCTGCTCAAAATCATATATCCTTGAAGAAGCATCGTATAACCATGAATCGGAAGGAATTGGTACATCGATGGTCTCGGCATTATTCAGATAGACCTTAAAAATTATGTCTTTTCTCTGTAAGGCATAGGCTATGGCCTTCCGTACGGCAACATCCCCCAATATGGGATGTTCCAGGTTGAATGCCAGAAACTCATAATTGCGTGTAAGATATCTGTAACTTTTTGTATCCTCATCCAGTGAATATGGATTGGTAATGGCGGATGTGATATCGATCAGATCAATCTCCCCGCTGCGAAAGGCCTGTCTTATCTGCATCTCATCCTGATAGATCCTTGCCAGGATTGAATCAATGTAAGGTTGTTTACCCCACCAGTCATAATTTCTTACAAGCCGGATCCATCTTTCTTCAAGCATCACCTCATCCACCTTGTAAGGTCCGGTCCCAATGGGTAGAAAGCTCATATCCTCCTTGCGCTCCAGCATTAAGGTATCCGACTGATATATTTTTTTCGGCAGGACAGGAAACGTCATTATATCCAGCATATTATTGATGGGAGTTGAAAGATAGACATTGACCGTATACACATCAAATAGATCCACTTCAATTTTCAGTATTTTAGAATTATCGTATATTCCCTTTTGAAAGAAAGAGTCCATATTCCCCTGCTGCAGCGCAATAAAGGTAAATACCACATCCTCTCCCGTCAATATGGAGCCATCATGAAACCTGATATTCTTGCGCAGATGAAATCGCCACAGTTTGCCCTCTTCTTCCACTTCCCATGATTCAACCAAACACGGCTGAGGTTTCATGTTCTGGTCATACTCAAATAAACCTTCAAATATAAGCCCAAAAAAATTAATCATATCCCTGGAACGGGTGAGCAAAGGATTAAAGGTATCGGGAGGCGGAATAGGTATGATCAATTCCCCACCCCTCCGGGGAACCGGCTCTTCCTTTTGTTCCTCTTCCCGTTCCGTTTCCCCGTCCAGATTATGTTCCAGAGGATCGGGAGTTTTGCCCAATCCGCACCCCATCATAACACTCGCTAAATACAGCACCAATACTGTCAATGCAAATTTTCGCTTTATATAGATCATAAGTGCGCAGTCCCTTTCAGTCATCATGTCATAGGTTTACAAACGATAAAGACGCTTATAACGATTATACGCATGCCATACCCTGTTAACAAAGTTTTTTGTCTCCTTAAAGGGAATATCCTCCAGCGTTTTTCCATCCCTGCTATACCTTGGATCATTAAGCCATTTCCGGACATTCCCGCTTCCGCCGTTGTATGCCGCAAGCGCCAAATTCATATCACCAAAATACAATTCTTTAAGATAATTTATATACCAGCAGCCAATTCGAATATTGATATCGGGATCATACAGGCTGTCATCGTTGTATCCTTTAAGCCCCATTTTTTCGGCCACCCAGCTGCCCGTGGTCGGAACAATCTGCATAAGTCCCCGGGCACCCCGCCTGGATGTGGCCCTGCTGTCAAATTTGCTTTCCACCCAAATTACAGCAAACACCAGGTAAGGATCCAGTTCATATTCCGAAGAGTATAGCAGTATTATATCCCTATAGAGCATAGGATACCTTTTTTTAAGGAACCAGGTAGAACTTGCATAAATTAAGCCCAATACAACAACCAGTACCAGAGCAAGTATCAACAGCCTTCTCAAGACATCAGCTCTTGCCACAGCCGTTCCACCTGCCCTCTGGTATATTCGGGATCGTAAGAGTTATCAATTATCCTGTCCGCATACCGTTTTTTTACATCCTGATCCATCTGACTGTTAATTCGGTTTAAGGCCTGCTCCCGGGATAAACCGTTCCTCTGCATAAGCCTGCTTAACTGTACACCCCTGTCGGCCACCACCAGCCATACTTCATCCACCATGTCCAACCAGCCGGCTTCGATCAGCAATGCCGCATCCACCACAACTAACTGCCGGCATTCCTTTGAAGATAGCTTCTCGATTTCCAGCAGTATCTCCCGGCGAATGGCCGGATGGGTAATTTCATTGAGCTTTTTTAATGCTTTGCAATCGGCAAACACCAGCTCTCCTAGCTTTTTCCTGTCGATCTCCCCGTTTTCCAATAAATATTCATCACCAAAGGTTTCCCTTACCCTTTTCCATACCGGTGTACCCTTTTTCATTACCCTCCTTGCGACAACATCAGCATCAATAACAACCGCACCTAATTCGGCAAGCATTTTTGCCACCGTAGTCTTTCCAACAGCTATGCCCCCGGTTAACCCAATTATATTCATAATTCCCCCTATTTTGCATCATACCAGCTTGTGCCTACTCCAACGTCGACAACCAGCGGAACACGAAGTTTCATAGCATTTTCCATGCACTTGACAACTATATCCTTCACTTCTTCCAACTCCGGCTTATAGGTATCAATTATCAGCTCATCATGCACCTGAAGTATTAATTTGGATTTCAGGTTTCGCCTTTTCAGCTCGCCATATACATCATTCATGGCCTTTTTGATTATGTCGGCAGCGGTCCCCTGGATAGGCGTATTCATTGCCAGCCTTTCACCCTGGGAACGTATGTTGTAGTTGCGCGACTTCAGCTCTGGCAAATACCTGCGCCGGTTCATCAATGTTGTTACATATCCCTGTCTCTTCGCGGTTTCAACAATCCGCTCCATATACTCTTTAATTTTAGGATATCGGGCAAAGTAGCTTTCAATATATTCCTGGGCCTGCTTACGGCTTATACCCAGATTTCTTGACAGGCCGTAATCGCTTATTCCGTAAACTATTCCAAAGTTGACAGCCTTTGCGCTGTTGCGTTGCTCCGGTGATACACGTTCAAGCGGCACCCCGAATATCTCCGAGGCCGTTCTCCGGTGTATATCCTGATTATTCAAAAATGCATCAATAAAGGTGGGATCCCCTGATATATGAGCCAGTACCCGAAGTTCAATCTGGGAATAATCGGCGTCTACAAGCAGATAATTCTCATCGGTTGGCACAAATACCTTTCGTATTCGCCGCCCCATTTCATCCTTAACGGGTATGTTCTGCAGGTTGGGATCGGTGCTGCTTATCCTTCCAGTCGCCGTTACCGTCTGGTTGAAGCTGGAGCGAACCCTTCCATCCTTCGGATCGATTACGCCCAGCAGTCCGTCTATATAGGTGGATTTTAACTTCATCACCTGCCGATATTCTATAACCTTTTCCACCAGCTCATGATAGGGTCTTAACTGTTCAAGAACCTCAATATCGGTGGAATAACCCGTCTTGGTCCTTTTGATAACGGGAAGCTTCAGCTTATCAAACAATATGAACCCCAGCTGTTTAGGAGAATTTATATTGAATTCTTCCTCGGCCAGGCTGTATATCTCCTGAGTAAGGGTTTCTATTTCGGAAGAAAATTCAGTACCCAGCTTAACCAGCATTTCCCTGTCAACCTTGAAGCCCGTAATCTCCATATCGCTCAACACATATATCAGCGGATGTTCTATGGTCTCATATAATTGGAACATTTGAGTTTTAACCAATTGCTCCCTCATCTTTTCAGCCAATATACACAGGTCAGCTGCATCCACATAATCCGTGTCAATGCCGGCATAACGGTATAGCAAGCTAGTCAGATTATATCCATTTGCCGTGGGATCAAGCAAATAGGCTGCTATATAGGTATCAAAGGCCAGCCCCTTCACCGCCACACCGCATTTGTACGCAGCCAATATCAATTTCTTGCCATCATGCACTATCTTTGGCAACTGCTCATTCTCAAGTATTGACCTCAGCTCCTGAATGACCCGGGCATAATTCAACCCTTGCTTGTCGGAAGAATCGTTTAGGTCAATTCTGTATAGCTTACCGCTACAATCGGCCAGGGTAATATCCGTGTCATTTACCAGCATTGCCACTTCACCGGCCTGGGACAGGGTATCGGCCAGCTCTTTCAGTTCATTTACCGTACTGATTACAACCGTGTTTTTTCTGTTGACCTGCGATTTCCGCTGTGCCTCTTCCCTTTTAAAGCCTATCTTATCAAGTATGGTGTAAAATTCCAATTCTTCCAGGAATGCTAGTAAATCAGCTGAATATTCAGGTTCATAACAACAGTCTTCTATCTTAATATCAAGCGGAGCATCCCGGACAATTGTGGCCAATCTTTTGCTCAGCAATGCCTGTTCCCCGTATTGTATCAGGTTTTCCCTAAGCTTTTTGCCGCTTATATTTTCTGCATTATCCAGTACCTGTTCAACCGAGCGGTACTCATGAAGAAGTTTGAGGGCTGTTTTTTCTCCAATTCCCGGAACGCCAGGGATATTGTCCGAACTGTCCCCCATCAGTGCCTTCAGATCGATTATCTGGATAGGCTCCAAGCCGTACTCTCGCTTTACTTCATCCATGTCATACACCTGGACGTCGGAAATCCCCTTTTTTGTTAATACAACCTTAACCCCGGGCGAAACCAGTTGAAGGGCATCCCGGTCCCCGGTAACAAGATAGGCATCCATATTCCTCTCTGAAGATATGCGGGCAAAAGAGCCCAGGATGTCATCAGCTTCATACCCATCTATTTCATATATGGCTATATTCATCAGCCTCAGCATTTCTTTCAATATTTCAAACTGGGGAATAAGCTCCTCAGGGGTCTTCTGCCTCGTCGCCTTGTATTCCTGATATACTTCATGACGGAATGTCGGCCCCTTTTTGTCGAAGGCCACCCCTATATAATCGGGTTTATACTCCTCTATCAGCTTTAAAAACATGTTGGCAAAGCCGTACACTGCGTTGGTGGGAATGCCCTTTTTATTGGTCAGCATGGGAAGGGCATAGAACGCCCGATGCATCAGGCTGTTACCATCTATTATCATTATCCTTGGCCTATCCATGGAATCTCTCCTTATTCAAAAGCCTTCTTAACATTTAGACTTTATCATATCCACCGGCAAAATTCAATTACTCATTAAGATGTATGAAATAATTTTGGCCTCAGACTTAAGGGAAAAACAGGATATAAATTACCATAAATTATATAATGACACTATATAACGATTATGTTAAAATATATTTAAAATATATTACAAATATATTAATAATATTGGAGGTTATAATATGAAAAAACGAACTACTTCAATAGTTTTGCTGATATTATTTGCTGTAGGTTTATTATTTGTAGCCGGACAACCATTGCCGCAGGGAGTTGTATTAGCTTCATCGAATGGGACCTGCCCCAGCAAGGTAACGGTAACGGCAAACAATCTGAATGTGAGGGTCAATAACAGCACCCAGTCCAAAATAGTAGACGTTCTAAAACGCGGTGAAATTGCCGATGTTCTGGGTCAGTTGGGCAACTGGTATATAATCAGAACCAATGACGGCTGTATAGGAAGGATCTTTAAATGGTATACCAAACCCGCTCCTCAGCAGCCGGCACCTGAGGAACCGACACCTCAGGAGCCAACACCACAGGAACCTGCTCCGGAGCAACCTGCTCCTCAGGAACCAGCTCCTCAAACGCCTGCGCCGGAAAAGCCCGCACCACAACAACCCGTTCCTCAGGAGCCTTCCGGCCTAAGCAGCGAGCAGGCCAGAATGCTTGAACTGGTAAATGCCGAACGGGCCAAGGCAGGCCTGAATCCCCTCAAATGGGATGGGGAGCTGGCCAATGTGGCTAACATAAAAGCCAAGGATATGGTTGATAACAATTACTTCAGCCATACCTCACCCACCTACGGCAGCCCCTTCGATATGATGAAGCGCTTTGGTATACAGTACAGGACTGCAGGTGAGAATCTGGCAGGATATTCATCGGTGGAAGGCGCCCACAACGGCCTCATGAACTCGGAAGGACACAGAAAGAATATCCTAAACCCCAGCTTCACCCATATCGGCATAGGGGTACAAAAAAGTCCCAGATACGGTTATGTATTCGTACAGATGTTTGTGGGAAGATAATTTAACACATATATTATACATTTATAATATATGGATAATATAAACTATATATACAGGCGGTGTTGTATCAACACTGCCTTATTTTTTTGCCATACACCATTCTGATAAGCTTTATCCTCTCTGCAAAAATTCCGGAAACATGCAAATGAGACCCAGGACCATTTACCCAATCTCCCATGCTAAATGGACAAAATTCTGGTATAATAGTGTTTAGTGAACCCATTTTATACCTATAATGATGGGAGGTATGTGCAATGGATACAAAGCATGTATTGGACTTCTTCTATAAGAGAAGAAGTATCCGAAGATACAAGGACGCGAACGTAAGCCCAGAAGCCATTGACACCATTCTCAGGGCAGCCATGTCAGCACCTTCCGCCGGCAACGAACAGCCCTGGCATTTCATAGTGGTGGATGATCGGCAGAAGATGAAGGAGATTACCAAATTCCATCCCTATTCATCCATGCTCAATACAGCTCCAAAGTGCATTATCGTTGTTGCCGATGTTGACCTGCAGAGATATCGGGGATACTGGGTACAGGACTGTGCAGCCGCCACCCAAAACATGCTGCTGGCAATTGCACAGCTGGGTCTTGGCGGGGTGTGGCTGGGTGTGCATCCTATAAAAGAGCGGGAGGAAGGTATAAGGAGATTATTTAACCTGCCCGACCATATTATACCCTTCGCCATCGTAGCCCTTGGAGTTCCTGACGAAGAAAAGGGCCCTTCCGACAGGTACAAACCGGAAAGAGTACATATGAATACATGGTAACATATACAGCTATGCATACACCGCTAAACTGGAGGTAACAGATGAGAGTTTTTATAGCCATTGAATTCGAACAGCACATAAAGGATCAGCTTTATAACATCCAACAGCGTGTTGTAAACTGCAGCACGTCCGGGAATTTTACAAGGCCGGAAAATTTCCATCTCACCCTTAAGTTCATAGGAGAGGTGCAGCCTCCTTTTATTAATGAAATAACCGCTGCAATGAAGGAAACAGCCAAGGCATGCAAGCCCTTCAGTCTCCATCTGGGTGATTTGGGTAGCTTTCCCCGGGGTAATAAGAAAATAATCTGGATAGGGCTCAAGGGTGAATTGGACAGGCTGAACCATCTGTTTTCCCGGCTGGACACGGCCCTTAACAATATAGGCATAGCCAGGGATACAAGGAAGTACTCTCCCCACATAACCCTGGGGCGGGAGGTATCTCTTTCAGTCGATTTTTCAAAACTGGCGGAGGACATTATTCCCAAGATCTCAGAGAACTGCAGCAGCGTCATTAAAGTTTCCAAAATATCCCTCATGGAAAGCACAAGGAAAGACGGGCGTCTTATATACCTTCCTCTGTATATTCAGCCATTGTCAGATTAGCTAAGTCAGATTAGCAAAAACATCCGTCCCTTGTCCCGATTATCAACAGAACAACCATAATCCGGCCGGAAAGTAACTCCGGCATAATCCTTACCGGAAGACAACTATTTATACGGCAATATACTACTGGAACAGGGAGGCTAATATTTCGCATGATTGTAGACATACACACCCATTGTTTCCCCGATAAACTTGCATCAAGGGCCATACCGCTGCTGGCCGATACGGCCGGCATAATGCCTCATACTGACGGAACAGTTAAGGCCTTAAAGGAATCCATGAAAGCTGCAGGAGTGAACAGAAGCGTACTTCAGCCAATTGCGACCAAGCCCGAACAAACACCGGTAATCAACGGCTGGGCTATCGGCGTGCAGAACGGTTCCATAATAAGTTTTGGGACCATACATCCGGCTTATCCATTATGGAAGGATGAGATCAAAAGACTGTCCGAGGCGGGAATTCGCGGCATCAAATTTCATCCCGATTATCAAAACTTCTTTGCCGATAGCCCGGATCTATTCCCAATATACGAGGCCATTTTTGAACACGATATGATAATCCTCTTTCACGCCGGAATAGATATAGGTCTGCCCCCGCCCTGCCATTGTACACCAGCCATGTTAAGCAGCCTGATAGATGCATTCCCGGGTGCTCCAATAATTGCTGCCCACATGGGAGGCTACCTGCTGTGGGAAGAGGTAAAACGTCATCTGGCAGGACGGAATATCTACCTTGATACTTCCTATTCCTTTGCAGATCTGGGATCAGCAGGAATGACGGATATAATAAAAGCCCACGGGGCCGATAAAATATTGTTTGGTACCGATTCCCCCTGGGCACATCAGCAAACGGAGCTGGCCAACATTCGTTCCCTTCCCCTTTCTCGCAAGGACATTGACGCCATACTTGGAGGAAATGCCCGAAAACTGCTCAAGCTAGACGCAAATCCCACTGCGGGCTAACGCTGATCCCTTTTTGTCCTTATATAGTTTCTAATAATCCCGGAAAGCCAGCCCAACTCTTCCACCCTAAAAGCATATATGAGTGCAAAATATACCAGCACCCCCGCTCCTATAATCAACCCCAGCACAATAAAGCTGATCATTCTGCCGGTCAAATCAAGGTAAGTCGCAGCAATTCTATTCAGTACATACACCACCAGTCCCATGATCATCGATGCCGCAACACTCTTTATAAATACCAGCAAAACGCTTCTCCACCCTATGCTCCCCAATCTCTTTTTTAGACTGGCAAACATTAAAAATGTCATAACGGCAGCCGATATGCTCGTAGCCAGGGCCAAGCCGCTGTGCTGCATATAACGTATCAGTATCAAATTGAAAACTATATTGACGACTACCGCCCCAATACCGTTGAGCATGGGAGTTCTGGTATCGTGCAGCGAATAGAATGTTCTGTTGAGCATATCCCGGAATCCGTAAAAAACTATACCCATGGAATAGAACATAAGGGCGGAAGCTGTCATTATTGTTGCCCGTTCATCAAACTGCCCTCTTTCAAACAAAACCGATACTATGGGTTGCCTGAGTACGATTGCCCCTACGGAGATGGGAACCAACAACAGGGTTATAATATTAAGACCATTCACCAAGGTCTTCTTAAAGCCGTCCATATCCTTTTCGGCATTGAGCTTGGAAAGCTGCGGGTAAACAACCACCGATATCGAGGATGAAAAAACCCCGTAGACAAAGGCATTAAGCCGGTTGGCAAAGTTAAGGGCGGAAATGCTTCCCTCAGGCAAGCCGGATGCCAGCATTCTATCGATAAGAGCATTTAGCTGTTGTATTGCCATGCCCATCATCACGGGTACAGCAAGTAACATCACGTTTTTGACGTAGGGATCCTTTAAACTCAACAATCTTGAATAGCGGTATCCCTTTTTCTTTAAGGCCGGTATTTGAACAACCACATGCATGGCCACACCGGCAACGGTGCCGTACACCAAGCCGTATATTCCTACAGAATCGCTGAGCAAAAGCATAAGTATTATGAAAATATTATAAGGAATACCGGTTAAAGCCGGTACTACAAACTCATTGTTGGACTGCAGAAAGCCCATAAATACATGGGCAGCCCCTATAAAGATTATCATGGGGAAGGTCATTCTGGTCAGCTTAACCGCCAACTCCAACGCCTGCCCCCTGAAACCCATGGCGATAACCGAAACTATGGGTCTGGTGAAAATCATTCCAAGAACGGCAAATATCGTACTGGCTAAAACTATGATATTCAAAAGCCTATTTGTGAAATCTATGGCTTGCTTTTTTCCTTTATGCAGGCTTATATCGGAATAGATCGGAATATAGGTTGTAGAAATGGCTGCGGCAACGCTGGAAAATAATACAAGGGGTATGGTCAGAGATACCAGATAGGCATCGGTGATATATGTAGCTCCATACCGACTGCCAAGCAGGATTTCCCTGAAAAAACCCAATACCTTACTGAAAAGCGTTGCTGCCATCAAATATACAGCTGCTTTTTTTGTATTAATCCTTTCTGCCATTTTACACCTCTTCTTTATGATTTATCTGCTGCTCTGTCCCCTTATAATATCAATTGCCGACTATGATAACACCATTATTGCTGCATTTCTATGGTTAGCTTGCCAAACACATTGTTGGCTTTGATGGTTATGTGATCTTCGCCCTCCTGACGGCTTCCGGATGCTCGGTAAACATGTTCGCCAAATGCCGTGGATGCCCCATCGGGGGTTTCTGTTGCCCCAAATGCCGTGCTTATCTCCACAACAATCGGTTTGTCGGGACTTAAAATAAGTGTGGCATTGCTGAACACGACATTAACCTCTATTTCTTCTCTTTCTTCTGAAGCCATTACCTGGGAAAGGTCGATAACACCGTTGCTGAATATAACATTGCATTCACCATCATCCCCTATAGATTTTATAACCCCATTGCCAAATATTATACTATTCTCCGACTTTAAGCCGGTCCATCCACCCCCGCTCAGTATATACAGCCCAAAAAAAATAAAAAATAATCCAACCATTGCCTTCGGCATCGAAATCTTCAGGTTGTAACGGTGTTTAACAATAAACAGGATACCTGACAGTATCAGATATATGCTCCAGACATAATTATGAAATCCTTTCATTGCGCCGCCCCCCGCTCAATCCTACTAATCGTTATGTCAAATATAACTCACGCATAGGTTCTTTCATTCTCTTTTCTCTATTATAAATGATCTGACGGCAATAATAAAGACAAATAAAAGAAACCGTGTAAAGCGTATGGTTTACACGGTTTCTTGCCTGTATCACACCTTCTTTGCGGCTTCAACAATTGCCCTGCATCCGTCAAGAAAAATTCCTACATCCACCGAATAGGACAGATACCTGACACCTGCCTTTTTCCACCGCCCAATGTCTTCCAGCCTGTCAATAAATGTCCCTATAACCTTGTTTTTCTCCCTGGCTTTATTAACAATATATTCCATCTGCCCGATAACCTTTGGGTTATTAACCTCACCGGGAACCCCCAATGACTGGGACAGATCGTAAGGGCCGATAAATATTACATCGACTCCCGATACATCGAGGATTTCGTCAATATTTCGGAGGGCTTCCTGCCCTTCCAGCTGCAGAATAATCAGGTTGTCATCGGCCGAACGGAAATACTCATACCTGTCCATGGCAGAATATTTAGCAGCCCTGACAAAGCGGCATACACCGCGATTCCCGTTAGGATAAAACCTGGCTGCCCTCACAACATCTTCGGCTTCTTTTGCATTGGTAATCTGAGGCACCTGAACGCCCAGAGCACCAATATCCAGTGCCTTCCCTATATTGACCTCCTGGTGATCCTCCACCCTTATGATGGGCACGATCCCGGCTACCAATGCAGCTCTGACGTTATTCTGCATTGATTCAATGCTTACCGGTCCGTGTTCGGTATCCAATATGGCAAAATCAAAGCCCGCATATCCGGCAACTTCAACAAAAGCCGGATCGCCTGTTTTCATAAACGGCCCAATCACATAATCCTCTTCAATCTTCCGCTTAAATTTGTCAAGCAGTGCTTCCATGATCATTTCCTCCCCTTTACACTATTTATAATATCATTTATCCGATACGGCCTGTTATACTCCACAATGAAACCCGGTATACCCCTTATTTGAAGTTCTTCCAGGAATTTCTCCGGGTCTTCGGTATTCTCCTTAAACATCCCATAATGACATGGTATGGCTACCTTAACCCCTAATTTTTCTGCCAAACCGGCTGCCTCAAGATAGTTCATGTTGCCTAGCTTTCCGTTTATGCAGCACAGCAAAACATCGGGGGCATATCTCCCCGCTTCCAACAGCCTCTCATCATACAGGCTGTCCCCTACCAGGTAACATGCTATGCTGTCGTACTCAATAACCACACCTATGCTGTCCTGGGTATGGGCAGCATATACTCCGTGAATTACCCCATCGCCAATACCAACAGATTGCCCTATGTTCAGACTAATCAAACGCTCCCCGGGTATTCCTATGGCTCTGTAGTGTTTTATACAGCTATCCGGCCCTGCATATAATATACGTGAAAAATCGGTATACTTGATGGTTTCCTCGTCCAGATGGTCCATATGATCATGAGTACACACAATCATATCCGCCTTAAGCTCCTGAGGGCTAAAAGGAGCGGGTACCATTCTCTCAAAACCATCGGCTTCGGCAACGGAATTGGATAGATAGGGATCAACCACCACGGTTTTGTCTCCCAACTGAAACATAAATCCTCCCTGACCAATCCACGTTATTATCACTCCCATCATCCTTTCTTGTTTTATATAAATCCGCTCAGCAATCCCAAAGCATATCTAGCAGTATTCATTATCAGCAACCACGGGAAGCAGAGCACCGCCGTCCATAAACAAGGTTGTCCCGGTTATGTAGCCAGCCTCATCGGAAGCCAAATATACAACCGCTGCTCCAACCTCCTCAGGTGTGCAGAAGCGTTGCATGGGTATTCTCTTTGAAATTTGTTCAATATACGGCCGGCTTCTTTCAGGAAACCATTCAAGATGCGTATACCCCGGAGCAATCGCAACCACCCGTATCCCGTATTTGGCCAGATCCAAGGCCATGTTTTTGGTAAGCTTGTCCAATGCGGCTTTAACCGGACCGTATACCGTTGAATTAGGCCAGCAGCCTATAGAATGGTTGGAAGTAATGTTTATTATCACCCCTCCGGAGCCCGTTTCAACCATCTTTCTCGCAGCCTGCTGTGCGCAAAAGAAAGCACCTTTAAGATCGGTATTTACCACGCTGTTCCACAATTCCTCGCTAATTTCCAGAAACGGTGCCATTCGGGTTATCCCGGCGTTGTTGACCAAAACATCAATGCGGTCGAATTCCTTAAAGAATTGTTTAAACATCTCCTCAATCTCCTGAACATTCTGCACATTTCCCTGGATAGTTACAGCTTTACGCCCCATTTTTCGGATTGCTTCGGCTACCTGTTCGGCTCCTTCCCGGCTTGTACCGTAA
Organism: Clostridiales bacterium DTU074; assembly: GCA_001513075.1. Lineage (GTDB taxonomy): Bacteria > Bacillota > Clostridia > Caldicoprobacterales > Caldicoprobacteraceae > DTU074. Next base: position 19,019 of record LFSE01000099.1, read on the forward strand.
TGTACTCCCACATCATACCCGGCTTCAGCAAGCTTTAATGCGATGCCTCTGCCTATGCCCCTTCCTGCACCGGTCACTAATGCAATCCTGTTTTTCATAATAGACAACTCCTTTCATTGCATATATATTGCTAAATATAATTCACGGCTTCAGTAACTTTATTTTATGCTTAATACTATCCTTTACTTCATCCTTTATATCCATCATACAGCCCAGCATACCCCTTACCTAATTCTCACTCACCGTTTCCCGAATCCTTTGGATGAATACCTGATTAAGTTCGGTTCCTATATTTAGCTTGTTAATTCCCAGCTTTACAGCCGCTTTAATCTGCTCATCGGGTATGCCAGTACCTCCATGGAGCACCAGGGGAACATCTGTCAGTCGGTTAATCTCCTCAAGGCGTTTTAAATCCAGATTGGGCATGGCTACATAATTTCCATGGGCATTCCCTATTGCGATAGCCAGCGAGTCCACACCCGTACGTTCAACAAATTCCACAGCAGCAGCAGAATCGGTATAGCGTGCTGAATCGGTATAATCACCCAAATTCGAGGCATGGCCCACAAAGCCCAGCTCGGCTTCCACGTCCACATCCATCGCGTGGGCAACCTTTACTATCTCTCCTGTCAGCCTCACATTGTCTTCAAAAGGTAACATTGAACCATCAATCATTACCGATGTAAAGCCGTCCCGGATCCCGGCCATGACCTCTTCAAAGGAACGGCTGTGATCCAGATGAAGCCCTACGGGTATCTTTGCCCTATTCGCCATATCCTTTGCCAAGGCCACAAATGCAGTGCGTGGAATAAATCCGGCGCATGCCGAATACAGCATGACAATGACTGGCATATCCTCCTCCTCAGCTGCCTCAATAACCCATGATATGCTTTCATAGTTGAACACATTAAACGCTGCAACCGCATAACCTCTTTTATCGGCTTCCCTTAGTATTACGCTTACTCGTTCCAGGGACATAAAAAAACTCCTTCCGCTTTGATGTATAAATGAAGTGTCAAACTAAGACCAGCATATATATGTCCATATTTAACCCTCTGTGTCATAATCCAATTTCCAATGCCTAAAGTACCTCAGGGGGAAATGCCCGTATCAGCTTCAGCGGGGTACGGCCTCTGTTTGCCCAGATCAGGTTTTTGATCCCCGCTGGCAAAAAAATTTCGTTACTCTTGCGAATACTCATACGTCCACCTTCATATATCATTTCACCTTCACCGTCAAGCACTATTACAATCGAAAAGGTTCCGGTATCTCTAAACGGAAATTCATCGGTTACCTTAACCTCTGTAACGCTAAAATAGGATGTCTGTTCCCCACCCAGAAGGAGGGTTTCTGTCCCACCCGTATCCTGACTAATAACCCTGGGCAAAATTTTATATCTGCTTAAATTATCCTGGTAACTCGCGCCCCTGTATTGATAGCATCCCAACAGGCGCTCCTTGTATTCCAATTCTTCCCCGGCAGAAGAAAATTTTCTCTTCCTAACACCTACGGTTATATCGGATGATTCCTGAACTTCTACCATAAAACATCCGGGACCTACAGCATGGGGAACCCCTGCATCCACAAAAAACATATCCCCGGGTGAAACGGGTATCTTGTGGCACCATTCCTCCATAGCCTTTATGTCCTGTCTTTCATACAGCTCTTCAAATATTTCGCGGCTGATGCCTTCCTTAAACCCCAGCAATACATAGGGCTGCTCCTCCTGATCCTTCCGCACATCAATTATATACCAGCTCTCCACCTTCCCAAATTCGGAATTGAAATGCTTCCTTGCATATTCCCGGGTAGGGTGGGTTTGAAGGCCAAGCTGTTCCCTGGCATCCAGCAGCTTAACCAGCAGGCAGGTATTGCTGCCAAATCTGCTTACATGGGATTTGCCCAGCAGTTCTGCCGGATAACTTTCAATCAGGTCCTTCAATAAAACCTTTTGCCCTTCAGGTAGCAAAACTTCAGATAATCCCAGATTGGAATCTCCTTCCCTACCCCTGTTTACTGCATAGGTGGTGGAACCCACCCATGCCTCGGGACGACCGTCATCCTTTGGGTCCTTTAGACCTCTAAATCTGTCAATCTCCCTACCACCCGGATATCTGGGTATTTTATTGGGAACCAATTCCATCGGCTTCTCCCAAAACTGCTTTGTCATATTCATCACTCCATTGTCCGTTTATCTCAAAAACAAACTGCCCTTTGCCGTCGTACCACTGAATGCATACCTGAAATCTGTATGGGCTTTGAATGGAACAAAAAGCAAGCCAAAGCCGTACAGCAAAACTATAAGAAGCTACACAACACTGCCGGGAAGCCACAAATCCTTACCTAAAAGCTCCATTTCCTTTTCTTCCTTGAATTGGTTGGTATACAGCCTGTAGTAATATCCCTTTCGCTTGAGAAGCTCGCTATGGTTCCCCTCCTCAACCACCTTGCCGTCCCGAATGACCAATATACGATCGGCCGAGCGGATGGTGGACAATCGATGGGCGATAATAAAGCTGGTTCGGCCCTTGAGCACCTTTTGGATGGCATTTTGAATTATACGCTCGGTCTCGGTATCCACCGAAGATGTGGCTTCGTCCAATACAAAAATCCTGGGATTTGCCAAGATGGCACGGGCAAAGGATATCAACTGCTTTTCGCCTGTAGATAATCTGCTTCCTCCCTCACCCACTTCGGTATCATATCCATCCTTCAACCTCATTATAAAGTCATGGGCATTGACAAGTCTGGCAGCTTCAACAATTTCTTCATCGGTAGCATCCAATCTTCCGTATCGTATATTGTCCTTAATGGTCCCGCTGAACAGATGGGGTGTCTGCAGTACGTAGCCAATGTTGGATTGAAGCCATAGCTGAGAGCGTTTCCGGTAATCAACTCCGTCAATTCTGATCTCACCCTCTATAGGCTCATAAAAACGGCATACCAGGTTTACAATGGTACTCTTGCCTGAGCCCGTTTCTCCTACCAGAGCAATGGATTCACCGGCTTTAACCTCCAGATTGAAATTCTCCAGTACCTCCTCCCCATCTTTATATGAAAAGGAAACATTGTCAAATGTTACATCCCCTTTAATCGGAGGCCAATTCTCCCTTTTTGGAACAAATATATCTCCATATATCCGGGTAATTTCGGGCGAATCCTTAACATCCGGTTCGGTTTCAATCATGGAAAATACCCGTTCGGCCGAAGCCTGGGCATTCTGCAGTTCGGAAAAAATTCTGGCCAATTGATGAATGGGTTCAAAAAACTGCGCTGCATAGGAAATAAAAGCCACAAGGGTACCGTAGGTCAGGGTTTGGGATATTACACCTTCTCCTCCAAACCAAAGGACCAGACCCGTTCCTATGCTGCCCAATGCCATTACGATGGGCATATAGATCGATGAAATAACAACCGCCCTTACCGACGAATTACGCATATTCTCCGTCAGTTCCTTAAATTCCTGCAGGGTGTCTTCTTCCCTCCCGAGGGTTTTTATGGTTCTTGCACCGGTTATTCCCTCATTAAAGGCCCCGGTAATCTGTGAGTTTATCTTTCGCACCTGCCGGTATTCCGCCAATATTCTCCTTTGAAAATAGATGCTGACCAAAGCCAGAGCCGGCACTACAGACATGACTATAAGGGCAAGCTTCCAGTTGAGGTAGAATATGATACACAAAGTGGCCAACATCATAACGCTGCCCCACATGAGATCCACCAGCCCCCATGCTATGGTCTCCCCCAAACGCTGGGTATCGGATGTCATCCTGGCCATTATCCACCCTACCGGCGTCTTGTCAAAATATGAAAAAGATAGCTCCTGAAGTCTCTTAAATCCCAGCTTCCTGATGTCATAACACACTCCAATCTCGATTTTTCCGGCTATATCTATGAGAAGCCAGACATTCACCGCCTGGAGCGCAACCAAGGCCCCGTATGCCACAGCAAATATCCATAAGCCTTTTGTGTTGCCGGGAACTATGAAATGATCCACGGCATATCTATTCATTAGCGGAAAAACGGCATCAATACCGCCGGTTCCTACCATAACCGCAATTAAAAAGAGCATGTATTTTCGATAGGGCTTTGTATAATGAAGAATTTTTTTCCATAAGTTTATGTTGAACGACTGCGTATATTCCTGCTCTTCGAAACCATTCATCACCGCTCATCCTTTCTTAATTACTGAGAGACCACACCATTAAGCCATCTATTATCATCATTTTCCAATAATTCCTTGTCCAGCATGCTCTGCAAAGCCCATACGCGCTGGTATATCCCGGGTTGCTTAACAAGCTCTTCGTGAGTTCCCGATTGAACCAGCCGTCCCCGATCCAGAACCAGGATCAAATCGGCTTCAGACAAGGTGGTAATGCGGTGGGATATAATAAAGGTGGTTATCCCCTTGCTTCTCTCCTTCAAAGCTTTCCGTATAGCCGCATCGGTTTCGGTATCGACGGCACTCAGGGAATCATCAAAAATCAATATGGAGCTGTTCCTTATCAAGGTTCTGGCTATTGCAACCCTCTGTTTTTGGCCTCCCGACAGCGTTACTCCCCTTTCTCCCACCGGCGTGTCGTATCCTTTCTCAAAACTCTTTATTACATCATAGATTGAAGCAATGCGAACAGCCTCGTGAATTTCAGCATCATTTGCGCCCTTCCTTCCCAAGGCTATATTCTCCTTTAAAGTTTTTGAAAACAAGAAGGGTTCCTGCAAAACAATGCCCACATGCTGGCGCAACCATTTCTTGCTTATCTTCTTTAGTTCAACCCCTCCTATGGTTATGGAACCGCCTTGGTAATCATACAGCCTTTGCAGCAGATGAACAAGGGACGATTTTCCGGAACCGGTAGGTCCTAATATAGCCACCGTCTGTCCCTTTTTTACTTTAAAGGATACACCGTTAAGGATGGGATGTCCCTTCTCATACTCAAAATACACGTTTTTGAATTCTATATCACCATTGAGTTCCGGCTTTAAGCCATCTTCATTCATATCTTCCCTTGGCTTATCCAAAAGCTCCTGGATTCTTTCCAGCGAAATCTGCGTCTTGCCCATATCGGTGAGAATCCTTCCCAGATGACGGACGGGCCAAAGCAGCATTCCTTCATAGATCACAAAGGTCATCAGGGTTCCAAGGGTTATGTTACCCAAAGAAGCCCAATACACACCAAGCACCAGAGTAAATCCCATCTGAAACATCACAAGAAAGTCTGAAAGAGACCAGTATCCGGCCATCACGCGTACAAGCTTATACGATAAATCCCTGTATTCCCTGTTCTTTTCATCAAATTTCTCTACCTCATAGGCCTGCCGGCCGAAGGCCCTTACAACACGGATACCCGTCAAATTCTCCTGTAGAACGGTGGACAGCCTTCCCTCGGCTTCATCGGCCAGACGGAAGGTTTCCTTTATTCTGGAAAAGAATATATAGGAAAACGCAAATATAACGGGGACAACCGCCATGGAAATAAAAGTCATCCTTACATCCAGCGCAAACATGATGGAGAGGGCGGTGATGAGCAAAAAAACGGTCCGCCCTATTTCCACCAGCTGCATGGCCAAAAAACGCCGGATGGTTTCCACATCCGAAGTGCAGCGCTGTATCCAATCGCCGGTTTCCGCCTTTACGTGTTCATCATATGGAAGATTTTGCAGGTGATCAAACAATTGGTCCCTTATGTTTTTTGCCATATGCTCGGAAGCCTGGGACGTCCACTTGCCCCTCATGTACATGAAAAAGCCGTTCAATAAGCTCAAAAACAGCAAAGCAATGCCGCATATCCAAAGGTTGCGGGCAATTACACTTCTGCCTCCGATGCTGCTTATCAAAGCGGCGATCCAATCGGGCACCACCATGGGCTGATCCCCAATAATGGAATCCACCGTGGTTCTGGTAACCAACGGGGATACCAGGGTAACCAAAGTGGCCAGGCCGGTAAAGATAATAGCACCAAAATATTTGGATCTCTTGCCTTTCGTGAAACTCCACAGCAATTGCCATTTGTTCAACATTCAGTTCACTCCCAAAAATCCAAGGATGAAAATTGCACATGCATATCTCCCGCTACACAAATTGTATGTGCCTGACTACATAAATGAAATTATAAAAGGAGAACAATACATGGAATGGAAAATAAAAACCACAGGCGACATAGGTCACAACCTGCGGCTTTCTGAACAGAAAATGCCATAATCATGCTAAATGCCAACAACCGGAAGCTCAGGCCGTGTACCCCATATCCAATACTCTTCAGAAACAAACCAATTTTGGCTTTTTGGATATACCCGCAGTTTCATATTCACCACGTTCACACGACCTCCTTCCGTTGTTAATTTCGCACGAAATAAATTATAATCCAATTCAGGGAAAAAAGCAACCACTATCTTTTGCAGGATAGCGTCAAGATACTCTGGGTTTTTGAAAAAAGTATTTCCCCTGTATCTGTCTTTTTAA
>LFSE01000104.1 GCA_001513075.1 Clostridiales bacterium DTU074
AAGCTGCTGCAACCGGCGGGAAAAGCTTATACTCATAAGTAGGTGCTGCGATGATTATTCCTGCGGATTTAAAGATGGTTGCAACCATATCACTATGACTTTCCTTTGGCATTTCCAGTTTACTATATACGATGCCTTCTCTTCGAAGTATGCCTTCGACATATTCTACTGCTTTTGCAGTCATTCCGTACATGGAGCCCCATAATATGGCCACTTCATTCTTGCCTGCGCCTTCGGCATACAGGGAGAACCGATAATAATCCTCCATGATTTTTTGAGGGTTTTTCCTATAAACCGGTCCATGACCGGGCGCTATAGTGTTTATTTCCAGCGATTTAGCCTTCTCAATTGCCTTTCTCAAACTGGGTGTAAAGGTTGTCATTACATTGGAATAATACCTTATTCCTTCAAATTCAAAGAAATCCACCTCTTCGGGAGTCAGCTCATCATCAAAACAATGTTCTCCCATTCTGCCAAAAGCTCCAAACATATCACATGAGAACAGGGTTTTTGTATCCCGTTCATAAGTGTACATGGTGTCCGGCCAGTGAACGTTTGGTACCGGATGGAAGCTCAATACCTTGCCTTTTCCAAGGTCCAGAGTATCTCCTTCCTTCACAATCCTTATCTTATCTTCACCATAGAAGGAGGTTACCATCTTCGCAGCCTTATCGGTACATATCACCGTAAAATCATCCTTGATTTTTTGGAAGTTGGAAATCCAGCCAGAATGATCCGGTTCCATGTGGTTAACGATCAAATAATCAATATTTTGGGGATCAACCCCTATTTCTTCTAAATTTCCATAAAGGGTTTCAGGCACCCCGTCCCAACCGATCACACCATCAATCATTGCAGTCTTTTCACCCTGTACTATATAGGAATTAAGGGTGACTCCGTTTGCAATCTCCCAAATTCCCTCAAATAGTATGTCCTCAACATTCATGGTAAGCATATGTATTCCATCTGCGATTTTTAGCTTCTTCATAGCCATCCTCCCTGAGTTTGTAAAGTGGTACAATAAATTGTTTACCCACAATTAAGGGTAGTATATCACAAAAAATGAATTTTTCCCGCCTCTTGATCTATTTTATCCTGAGATCAAAGCCCTGTTTGCCAACAACATTCAGGATTTCCTGGCGTTTAAGAACGCACTGTTTCAATCTGTTAACCACCTGATTGCTGAAACTGTCAACCGGCCTTCCGGGATCTCTTAAATCGTAGTAAGTACGCATTTCTTGGTCATATTCCTTTATTTCATCAAGATAGCTTTCAAAAACTGTATAGCCGTTTTCAAATACCCTGAGCTTCATTTCCATTCTGGGTTTAAGTTGCAGATTCTGGTTGGGGTATCCCAAACCAAGCCCTATAACCGGGAAGGTGAATTCCGGCAGTTTTAAAAGCTCACAAATCTTTTCCGAATCATTGAGGATGCTTCCCAAATAAACCGTTCCCAAACCCACGGATTCTGCTGCTGTTACAACGTTTTGGGCCATTATGCATGCATCAGTAAATCCCGCAAAAAATCGATCCATATCCCTTACGTTTTCCGAATAAAAATTCTTTTCCTTTGCTATTTGATTATTTCTGTATTGATCCACAATGAAAATGAGAAGTTCAGGGGCTCTTGCCACGTATTCCTGCTTGCACACCTCGGCGATCTTGCTTTTTAACTCCGGATCAGTAACCCTAATAATGGAACAGGCTTGCATACCGGTAGATGTGGCCGTACGCCTTGCAACTTCCATCAGCTGTTCAAATACTTCACGGGGGATCTTCTCAGCCTTAAACTCCCTGATCGTGCGATGGGCAAGTTGTGTTCGAATTGTTTCATTCATTTTTTCACCATCTTTCTCACTTTTTATTTTTTTACCTCCAAAATTTTTTCATATCTTTTTTGCTCTCTATGTTATAAGCAATCATTTTGCGCAGCAAATCATAGTCCACCTTATCTGTCCATTTTACTCTGAACAAGCCCTTTGTGCAGGTATAGCCAGCTTCCTCTATTTCCTTTTTAAAAAGCTGGATTGCTGCCGGCTCGGGTGCCACGGATATGTGATTCTTTGCAATGCTAAAGGCAATAATAAAGGTTCCATGATCGGTGAACATTGGCTGATTCCATTTGATTTCTTCCTCAAGTTGGGGAAATGTCTTTTTTATATAGCTAAGTATGTTTTCCATTCTCTCTTTTTTTACCGGGTCATCAATACTATCTAAATACGTTTTAAAATCTCTCATGTTATTCATCCATTCCGGATTTTATTTATGATGAATAGATCATCAATAAATATCTTATACCTATATTCATCATTTTTCAAACACAGTCAATCAAAAATCGCTCCATAATAGTTATGGTAAGGTCCGGTCATTCGATATTACAACCATTTCTTTATTTTATTTTAGCATTTTTTGTATTAAATAAACAATCATTTACAAAACAAATTTTACCGGACAAATTCGGACTTTAAGTAGTCTATCCTGCAGCTCATATAATTAATATGGCAGCTTATGCACTCTTCCCTTTTCTATTGAAAATTATATGCTGCTAAAAAAGCCCTATTTACGAGTTGAATGCTGTCTGTTATAATCAAAGGCAAGCAGTGTGGACATAAGTATAATGTCGAAAAGCCTTCCTTTAATATGCTTAAATTCCCGGAAAATATATTCAAAGGGGTCAGTGTTATGAAAATAGTTATCGATTTATCCAAAAGTGTTTATGAAATATGTAAAGAGCACCCTGAAGTTGTTACCATCATGAAAGACCTGGGTTTTGAAAACATTACCAATCCCGGCATGCTCCAAACCGCTGGTAGGTTTATGACCATTCCCAAAGGCGCTACCATGAAACACATCCCCATGGAAAAAATCAAAGAAGCATTTGCAGCAAAAGGCTATGAATTAAAGGATTAGTGAACCGGAGATGGTCTCATTACTATATATTTATAGTCTTAAGCAAATTAACAATATAAATATCATTGCTCTTATTATTTCATATCGTTTTTACTGAATGGGAAGTTTATCCGGAACAGCTCGAATATTAAATTACAAGCGATATATTAAATTGCTGCAAAAAGCTTATGACAGGCAGTACAAACAATAAAAAACGTTTATGAACAAAGCTGCTGAGATAAAAAAATGATATAACAAGTATCTTCCCTGGTTTGGCAGGATTTTTCTGTGACTTGCTAAATTCACTGACAAACCAGGGAGAGAACATTTTTGGGAGGGATATACTTGAATATCAATTTTGACGGTCTGGGTGTACATTTGGGTAATCTTTACAGGCTTTCAAACGCTAAAAGCAGATCCATAAGCGCTGAGAATCCTACCGGTGAAAAGGGCAGGGCTGCCATGGCAGAACCTGACGGTAACAGTCCGGCACGAGAACTGGGGCGAGGCTGGAAGGTATCCCCCAGTGCAAAAGTGAAAGCGGGAGAAACTTATACACTGGCTGAAATAGAAGGTCCCGGAGCAATAAAGCATATATGGTTCGGAGGATATATCGGCAGAGAGTTTATTCTGCGATTTTACTGGGACGAGCAGGAACACCCTTCAGTTGAATGTCCCCTGCCGGACTTTTTTGCCTCGGGGTGGGCCAACAATGAAGGCCGGGAAACAGGAGGACCTTTTGCACCTCTTAATTCTCTGCCTGTTGTGGTAAACCCTATGAGAGGAATGAACTGCTTTTGGGAAATGCCCTTTAGAAAGAAATGTATTATTACCGTTGAAAACATAGGCCTTCGGGACAGGACTACATTTTACCAGATTGATTATGTGCTTACAGAAGTGCCTGAAGATGCCGCGTATTTCCATGCACAGTTTCGGCGAAGCAAGCCGGTAAGGTACATGGAGGAACATGTCATTCTCGACGGGGTTAATAGCAAAGGGCATTATGTTGGCACGGCTGCAGCCGTTGGTCTGAATGGAGCAAACGGATGGTGGGGTGAAGGAGAGATAAAGTTTTACCTGGATGGAGACAGGGATTATCCCACCATTTGCACTACCGGAACTGAAGACTATTTTGGCGGCTCATACAACTGGGAGGTAAACGGTAAGTACTTCACCTATTCAACTCCCTTCATGGGCATGTATTGGGTAATACAACCAGACGGGCTATATATTTCTCAACAAAGGTTCTGTATGTACCGCTGGCATATTCCCGATCCGATACGGTTTGAAAATGATATCAGAGTTACAATGCAGGATCTGGGATGGAGATCCGGGGGCCGGTTCCTGCCAAGACAGGATGATATTGCTACAGTTGCATACTGGTATCAGATACTTCCGACAGCACCGTTTCCGCCTTTGCCGAACAGAAACGGACTTGAAATAGTATAGAACCGCTTAAGATTTATAATTATTCCCAAGAGTGCCGTCATGAAACATAAACCGGTGGAATTGACATAATTCATCTATGATTGTATCATTAATACATACCATTCATAGCCGAATAATTGATTGACGATCTCAAACAGGCTGATTATGGGGGAAATGCCAATGTATAATTTTGATGAAATAATCGATCGGCGGGGTACCGCTTCGATAAAATATGATCTTGCTTCAAAAAAAGGTTTACCAGAGGATATACTTCCTTTCTGGGTTGCAGATATGGACTTTAAATCTCCGCCGGAGGTTCTCGAGGCATTATCCCAAAGAATATACCACGGTATTTTTGGTTACAGCGATACTCTCAATGAATCCTATTTCAACGCCCTGTTTAAGTGGTACAGCAATAGGTTTGATTGGAAAATCCAGCCTGAATGGGTTGTAAAATCTCCCGGCGTGGTTTTTGCCATTTACACTGCCATACGTGCCCTGACAAAACCCGGGGATGCGGTCATAATACAGCAGCCGGTATATTATCCCTTTGAAAGTTCGGTGAAGGACAATAACCGCCGGCTAATAGTCAACCGGTTGCTTTACAACAATGGGCGGTATCAGATGAATCTCGATGAGTTTGAACGGCTAATAGCGGAAGAGCATGTTAAGCTGTTTATTCTGTGCAATCCTCATAACCCCGTTGGACGCGTATGGACCAGGGAAGAGCTGAGCCAGGTGGGTGATATTTGTGTACGGTATGGAGTGTATGTTGTTTCGGATGAAATACATCATGACTTTGTATACCCCGGATACAGGCATTTGGTATTTGCAGGTTTAAAACCGGAATACGCAGATATTGCCGTTACATGCACCGCTCCGTCCAAAACCTTCAACCTGCCCGGACTTCAGATTGCAAATATATTCATAAGCAATAAAAAAATACGCCAAAAATTTATTGATGAACTAAGAAAAACCGGTTACACCCAGCCCAATCTGATGGGAATGCTTGCCTGCCAGGCCGCATATGAAAAAGGTGAACAATGGCTGGAAGCGCTGATTGATTATCTGACCGGCAACCTTGTAAT
>LFSE01000082.1 GCA_001513075.1 Clostridiales bacterium DTU074
TACTGTCTGCGGTAAGCATTGCTTATTGAACGTTTTTTATAATTTTAATGTTAAAATCTAGCCGTATTGACCTTTATACCAGGTCCCATCGTGCTTGACAATACGATGCTTCTCAGGTAAGTCCCTTTGGCAGCCGCCGGCTTGGCACGAATGACCGCTTCCATCAATACCTGCAGATTTTCAAGAAGTTTTTGTTCATCAAAGGATGCCTTCCCGATCGGTACATGGATGATTCCGGTCCTGTCAACACGATACTCTACCTTACCGGCCTTGATATCTCTAACAGCCCTACCCACTTCCATGGTAACGGTACCGGATTTTGGATTGGGCATCAGACCCCTTGGTCCCAGGATTCGGCCCAACCGCCCCACCATTCCCATCATATCGGGGGTTGCTACACATACATCAAAATCAAGCCAATTCTCATTCTGTATTTTAGCAACCAGCTCTTCAGCACCAACGAAATCAGCTCCGGCTTCTTGAGCTTCTCTGGCTCTGTCGCCCTTCGCAAAAACCAATACTCTGACGGTTTTGCCGGTGCCATGTGGTAAAACTACCGTACCCCGGACCTGTTGATCCGCATGCCTTGGGTCAACACCTAATCTAACAGAAACCTCAACGGTCTCGTCAAATTTGGCATTTGCGGTCTGCTTGACAAGCTTTACCGCTTCCTCGGGATCGTACAGGACAGTACGATCAACCAGATTTAAATTTTCCAGATATCTCTTTCCTCTCTTCATCTATTCATCCTCCTTGTGGTAATAACGGGGAAACGCTTTCCCTCCCACATTGTTTGGTTAATCTTCAATCGCAATACCCATACTTCGGGCAGTGCCGGCAATCATTTTCATAGCAGCCTCCACACTTGAGGCATTTAAATCAGGCATTTTGAGTTCGGCAATCTCTCTTATTTGCTGTCTGGTAACCTTGGCTACTTTATCACGATTCGGAACTCCCGATGCCTTTTCAATTCCAGCAGCTCTTTTTAACAGAACGGCTGCCGGTGGGGTTTTAGTAATAAAGGTAAACGAACGATCCTGATATACCGTAATAACAACCGGAATAATCAAACCGGCTTGTTTTGCTGTCCTTTCATTAAATTCCTTACAAAATGCCATAATGTTTACAGCATGCTGTCCTAAAGCAGGACCTACCGGGGGAGCAGGAGTAGCTTTTCCAGCAGGAATTTGTAGTTTGATCATGCCGACGACTTTCTTTGCCATATTTGCACCTCCTTGTTTACCTCATATCTTTTGAATCTGGTTATATTGTAATTCAATAGGCGTTTCCCTGCCAAACATCGAAACCAGTACTCTGACTTTCTTCTTATCAGGATAAATCTCTTCAATAACCCCGATAAAGTTCTCGAGGGGACCTGAAGTAACACGCACATTATCGCCCACTTCAATATCAAGCTGTATCGGAATTTCTTCCACGCCCATCATGCGTACCTCTTCGGGAGTAAGGGGTATGGGCTTGGACCCTGGACCTACAAAACCCGTCACGCCTCTTGTATTGCGCACAACATACCACGATTCATCCGTCATGATCATCTTAACCAGCACATATCCCGGAAAGATCTTTCTCATGACGGACTTCCTGCGGCCGTTTTTAAATTCAATCTGTTCCTCCATGGGGACCTTTACCTCCAGGATCCAGTCCTGTAAGCCACGGTTTTCCACCATTTTTTCTATATTCGCCTTTACCTTGTTCTCATATCCCGAATAAGTGTGAACCACATACCATTTGGCTTCTTCCATATTTTTTTCCGACATAAATCATAGGCCAGATTTATATCCCGGCCACCCCTCCTCCTTTACATCATGTGATCAACTTAAGGAGCTGGCCCAAAATTAGATCTATCAAACCAACAACTATAGCAAATATGATAATGAACACTATAGCTGCGACGGTCGAATTAATTAGCTCTTTTCTGTTAGGCCATGTCACTTTTTTTAGTTCTGAAACAACTTCGCGAAAATATTTAACAATACTCTTCCTTCGCTTTTTAGCCTTTACTTCAGGTTTATTCCCACTGGCTCTTGCCATTTTTGTCACATCCTTATGCTAATTAGGTTTTTACTTACATGTTTTCTGAACCCTACAGACCTAACGCGTTTCTCTGTGAACAGTGTGAGTTCTGCAGTACTTACAGTACTTTTTTAGCTCCAGCCTGTCAGGATCGTTGTTCCTGTTCTTTGTGGTATTGTAGTTTCGCTGTTTGCATTCAGAACAAGCCAAAGTAACCTTTACCCTCATCCTCTACACCTCACTTCAGTTGTACCAACTAATCCATTATCATAAATTATGCGGTGAAGTATCTGACTTCCCCTATTATTTTTCCTTCCCCGTTAGTACCGATTCATTTGCTTAAACTGATACNNCGAATTTACCATATAAATTTTACATTGTCAATTAGCTTTTTTCAAGGACTTTTTTGAGTATCTCCCTTTAACCCGCCGACAGGTCAATAGCGGGCAATCATATCATCGCGTTGCATGCATCATTAAAAAACGCAGGCAAAAGCCCGCGTTTTCCGTCTATACATATATTTGTGACCTATCGCATATATGCCGGTTATTCGATGATTTCGGTTACGGCACCGGCACCTACCGTCCTGCCGCCTTCCCTGATTGCAA
>LFSE01000070.1 GCA_001513075.1 Clostridiales bacterium DTU074
GATACCCTCCCGTATATCTGGACCGGGATGTCATACAAAAGATTAAAGAACTTGGATATGACGTAGCCCCCTGGTCCTGGCTGAATGAGGGGCTGGATGACGGCAGCGGGGAGATGCGAATCCGTTACCGGAAAAATCGTGCCGGTGAAATGATTCTTGGTTGGCAGATCGATGCTCAAAGATGGTATAGATGCTGTTCAAGCAGTATGCCCGAATATCAATATGCGGCCAATGCTCAGGAATTATCCGACATGACGTGGGATCATTTTGATGTAATAACCTGTGATACGGTTGATGAATGCCATGCGCTGGATCATCCAAATCATTTGGGAAGGCCCTTGTCAAAGACGGAGGATCGGGAATGGATCAGAAAACTGCTTATTGCCGGCCAAAATGGCTCCAGGCCGGTCAGTTCGGAAAATTTCAACGATGCCTTTTCCATGGAATATGATATGGGATCGGTTAAAGCTTGGGCTCAATACGGTCCCTGGACCTATTGGCCAATTCCATTGACCATGCTGGTGTACCATGATAGCATGATACATACATGGTGGGAACCTCACAATTACAACAGCAGGTATCACGCAAGGGATACGGGAAAATACCAGTACGGAGGCGGAAGGCCTCGTTTAATGGCCGCCATGGATGCCCTGTATGGGTGCCCGCCGGATGTCTTCCCCTTTGGAGCCATGTATGAATGGACGGGTAGGGGCAGAGAAACCATGCTATATAAATTCCGATTCGAGGATAAGGTGACCCAGTTTGCATTGGAGCAGGCATTGCCCGTTGCAAAGCTGCATGAAAAGATTGGAATGCTGGAGATGACCAATTTTGAATTCCTTTCCGAGGACGGCTATGTTCAAAAAACCGAGTTTGCTGACGGTACCCGGGTGTATGCCAACTTTGGTTGCGGTTCGTTCTACATTGACGGGGTTGGCCCCTTGACCACCGAGTCCTGGAAAGCCATAAGGGGGGAATAAGAATGAATGTGGTATCGGTAATGGCACATCAGGACGATGAGCTGATGTGTCTTGGAACCATGATCAAGTTAAAGGAGATGGGACATAAGTTGCATTTCATATGCCTGACCGATGGCAGCATGGGTATGGTTCATATGCCGGATATGTCCCGTGAAGAGGCAGCGGCAGTGCGGCACAGGGAAATGTCGCAATTGGCTGCCCGTCTGGATGCCACTTACACCTGCCTGGGCGTGCCTGATGAGTTTCTGTTTGACAGCAAGGAAATTCGTATTGCCCTTATAAATGCTCTGCGCGCTACCAAGGCAGATCTTATTTTTACTCATTTCAACACCGATTATAATCTGGACCACATGATTACTAATCAGCTGGTGAGACAATGTGCCATGCACATGCCTCTGCCCATGATAAGGACTGAAGCAGCCCCGACGGAAACCACTCCCGCGGTATTTTTGACCGAACCCTTTTCCGGTTTTGAGTTCGAAGCCACTCATTGGGTGGATATCACCGATGTTATTGAAGAAAAGATAGCGCTTGCCAAGTGCCACAAAAGCCAGGATGATGCTTTTATTGCCGCTTTTGGGGAAGGGATGGGCATAGACCATTGGGTAAAAAACACCGCTTCCAGAAGGGGAGAGCAGTGCGGTGTTAAATATGCGGAGGCATTTCGTCCCATGCTATCCCGGGGTTTGGTTAAACCCTACTCCATTCTGCCGTAGAACTGAATTCTGGAAAGACCTTTTTTGTCGTGTTTGGTTGTGTTGCAATAATAATAATTTTTGATATGATTAGGCCAATAAGGAGATGAAAGCGTGATAGTTGACATACATACCCACTTGGTGGACTATGACACCGAGCTTGGACAACAGGTCAAGGATGATCTGACGCGCTGCGGTATCCCCCGAAATGTGTGGAAATTTACACAGAAAGATTATCTTAAGGGTACCGAGAAGGCGGACAGAGCGGTGGTTTTTGGGATTAAAGGCCGGGCGACCGGCTGGCACTGCCAGAATGAAAGAATTGCGGAATTTGTGGAAAGCCGAAAGCAGAAATATGTTTTCTTTGCATCGGTAGATCCTTTAGACCAGCAGGTTCTTGACGAGCTGAAATATTGCCACCGTGAGCTGGGCTGTAAAGGAATAAAGCTGGGGCCCGTATATCAGGGTAAGCATCCTCATGATCCTGTCTATTACAAGATCTATGAGTATTGCGAGAACAATCAGCTGCCCATTATGATTCATATGGCTACCACCTTTTCCGGTGGCGTTCCGTTGGAGTACGCCAGGCCGGTTCATATGGATCAGGTATCCTGCGATTTTCCGGATCTGAAAATCGTTCTTGCTCATCTTGGCCATCCCTGGATTGAGGAAACCCTGGCCATAATCCGTAAGCAGAAAAATGTCTTTGCTGATCTGTCCGCTCTGTATTACCGGCCATGGCAGTTTTATAATGCCATGATACTCGCTGTAGAGTACGGCTGTGGTGGCAAAATCCTTTTCGGCTCTGACTTTCCGGCCACTACCACCGAAAGCTCGATTAATGGTCTGAGAAGTGTGAATAAGGTTGTGGAGGGCACCGCTTTACCCAAAGTGCCCATGAAAATGATCGAAGAGATTATTCACCGGGATTCTCTCAGTCTTTTGGGTATTAAATTATGACGGAGCTGTGCAGGTTTTCTGTACGTTAAAGCAGGCGTTCATATAAATTTTACAAATGTTCGCATAAAAGTTTATTGTTGACAGGAATACAATGGAAAGGGAGGGGTTGGCATGAAGGCGTTGGTTTTGCAAGCCCCGGGTCAATTGATCATGAAGGAGGTGCCCAAACCCGTTCTCGGCGCTGACGAACTGCTGATAAAAACCAAAGCCGCTACCATATGCACTTCGGATCTGCATGACATCGAATACAATCCTTTTGGCATCAAGCTGCCAATGATCATGGGACATGAAGGTGCTGGGGTGGTAGAGGCGGTGGGTGAAGGAGTAACCGATTTTAAGACGGGGGATGAGGTTGCGGCCCATCCGGTTATACCCTGCAGGGTATGTGAATCCTGCAAACGAGGATTGGAGCACCTTTGCGACAATATGGGTCATCTGGGCATTGATCGCGGCGGCGCTTTTGCTGAGTATTTTACCATTCGACAGGACAGAGCGAGGAAAAAGCCTGCGAGTTTAAGCTTTGCCGAAAGCACGTTGATGGAACCGGTTTGTGTGTGTATAGAAGCGCTGGAGCGCGCCAATATGAAGGATGGAAACAGTATTCTGATCATAGGGGATGGACCTTTTGGGATTTTAATGAGCCGCCTGTGTAAAGTTTATAAGGATGCGAAGGTGATACTGCTGGGCAGGCATCCTTTCCGCATGGAACGGGCTGGAAATGCCATCACTATAAATGAAAGGACCAGCGATAATCCACTGGCTGAAGTCATGAAGGCAACGGACGGCAAAGGCGTGGATAGTGCGGTGCTCTGTGTTGGTACCAACCAAGCCTTGGATCTGGCTGTTGCTGCCCTACGGCCAAGGGGTACGCTGTCGGTGTTTTCTGCGATTGCCGGCAGGCCTACAATCGATATGTTTAAGGTCCACGTAAAAGAATTAAACATTTGCGGCAGCTGCAACGATATGAATTATTTAGACAGGGCATTGGAATATTTGCAGGACGAGGAGCTTAATCTGAAGGAAGTAATCACCCATCAACTGCCTTTTGACAGGTTCGAAGAAGCCTTCCGTTTGGTTTCCAAGGGCAAGGACAGTGCTTTGAAGGTATCCTTGATATTTGAATAGCCCATATTTCAGGAAGGGTGGATAAATGATGAAAATTACCGATGTGGAAGGAATTATTCTGGAATCGCCTCGGAATTATACCAATCCCTCCGGCTGGGAGGAGGCCAGTGGGGTAACCTATTGCTTTCTCATCAAAGTTACCACTGATGAAGGAATTGTTGGCTGGTCGGATGTGGAAACCGCTCCCCATGTTGCGGCTTCCGTAATCAATGCACCGAAAACCGGCAGTGAAATGATGGAAGGACTCAAAGCCCTGGTTATAGGTGAGGATCCCTTTGAAACCGAGAGGCTGTGGGATAAGATTTATCGCGGTACCATCTATTACGGCCGCAGGGGGGTTGCCATGCAGGTCCTGTCCGGCTTTGACATAGCCTGCTACGACATAATCGGGAAGGCAACCAATCGGCCGTTGTATAAAATTCTTGGTGGTGCTTATCGTGACAGGGTCCGTGCCTACGCTTCCACCTTGTTTCGGCCCACGCCTGACGACATCAAGAGGGCATGCGAATATTACCTGGAGAAGGGTTTTACCGCCATTAAGTTTGGATGGGGCGTATTTGGGCGGGACAGGAAGCTGGATATTGAATTGGTAAGGGCAGCAAGGGAAGCGGTGGGGGATAATGTGGATCTGCTGGTGGATGCTGGTTGGAAGCAAAATAGGAGTGCTTATGACGCCATTGAATTGATTAGACAGTTGGAGCCCTACAATATCTACTGGCTGGAGGATTTCCTGCATCCGGAATGCTATGAAGGCTACAGGAGGGTAAAGGAAGCCGGTGTTAAGACCCGTATCGCTGCCGGTGAACAGGAAGCGACCGGATGGGGTTTTCGTCAGCTGATACAGATGGGTTGCATCGACGTGGCTCAGCCAGATCTGTCCAGGTGTGGCGGCTTCACTCAGATGAAACGGATTATTTGGGAAGCGGAAGTGGCTGGGATTGATGTATGTCCTCATGCCTGGCTGACCGATTTGTTAACGGCTGCCAGCCTGCATGTAAATGCGACACTGCCGAGAAGTCTGTTCCTGGAATATAATGTAAGCTCCAGCCCCATGCTTCGGGATATCATTCTCAATCCCATCGAACTGGAGGAAGACGGTACCATGAAGGTGCCTCAGGATCCCGGTTTAGGCATTCTGATCGATGAAAAGGCTGTAGAGAAATACCGCGTGAATTGAGGAGGGGCCGGAACTATGCGCCTTGTAACTATAAAATACTATTAACGGAAAGGAAGATGGTGCATTGAAGAA
>LFSE01000087.1 GCA_001513075.1 Clostridiales bacterium DTU074
CCAGGTCACTTCAAATACTTCCTTTTTTACCTCTTCACCATATTGATTTATAATATCCACCCTGTCTCTGTAGATAAGGGCTATCTCCTTATCATCCAATAAATATACCTTCCTGGTATACTTCAATATGGCAGGTATATCAGAGGCAATATAGTTTTCGCCTTCCCCCAAACCTATTACTAACGGACTGTCCTTTCTGGCAACCACCATGCAATCAGGATGTCCCTTGGCTATTACACCCAATGCATAGGATCCATCGATCCTGTCGAGTGCTTTTCTGACTGCTTCCACAAGATCGCCCCGGTAGTAATAATTTATCATATGAGCGACTACCTCCGTATCGGTCTCCGATACAAACATATAGCCCTCTCTCTGAAGCCAACTCTTAAGCTTCATGTAATTTTCTATTATACCGTTGTGCACAACCGCAATGTCTCCGGATTGATTTGTATGCGGATGGGAATTGATATCGGAAGGTTCACCATGAGTAGCCCACCTGGTGTGTCCTATTCCCAACGTCCCGGTCAATTCATCCCGGTTAATCCTTTCCTCTAATACGTTTAACCTTCCCTTTGCTTTGTTTATATTTATACACATACCGTTATGAACCGCCACACCGGCCGAATCGTAGCCCCTGTACTCAAGTTTTTTCAATCCCTCGATCAGTATGGGCAAAGCCTGCTTATCACCTATATATCCAACAATTCCACACATTAATATTCCTCCCGTTCATATACCTTGCTATGTCTTCCGACTTCAAATGAGTACTTCCGATAATAAATCATAGAATATGTTGATTAGGCAAAATAAGATAAAAAGATTAAAAGCTTGAAGGTGATATACACTTCAAGCTTTTTGATAAAACCATTTATAATTACACTATTCCCTGAGCCATCATAGCTTCAGCCACCTTTACAAATCCGGCAACATTAGCTCCTAATATGAGGTTGTCCTCATGTCCGTATTCCCTGGCAGCAGTACTTATATTCTTATAAATATTTATCATTATGCTTTTAAGTTTTGCATCAACTTCTTCAAAAGACCAGGAATACCTCATACTGTTTTGTATCATCTCCAACGCCGAAGTTGCCACCCCGCCGGCATTCGCGGCCTTGCCGGGAGCAAAAAGCACATTATTGCTCAAAAACACATCAATAGCCTCAGGAGTCGAGGGCATATTAGCACCCTCGGCAACGGCATAGCAGCCGTTAGCTACCAAGGTTTTTGCCGCTTTTTCATCCAATTCATTCTGGGTTGCGCACGGGAAGGCAATATCACAGGAAACTTCCCAAATACCAAAGGAGCTTTCGTGGTATTCAGCTTTAGGATGGATTTCTTTATATTCCTTTATTCTTTTTCTTTCCACTTCTTTAAGTTGTTTTATTGTCTCCAATTTAATCCCGTCAGGATCATATACATAGCCATTGGAATCGCTCATGGCCACAACTTTTCCCCCAAGCTGAATTACCTTCTCAGCGCAGTAAATCGCCACATTACCCGAGCCGGACACTGCCACCCTGGCCCCATCAAAGGATTTCCCCTTTGCCTTTATCATCTGGTCGGTAATATATACCAGGCCGTATCCCGTAGCCTCCTTTCGGACCAAACTTCCTCCGTAGATCAGGCCTTTTCCGGTAAGGACTCCGCTTTCAAAGGAATTCCTAATTCGCTTATATTGTCCAAACATATATCCTATTTCCCGGGCTCCCACACCTATATCTCCGGCAGGCACGTCAATATCGGCACCAATATGTCTATATAATTCGGTCATAAAGCTCTGGCAAAAGCGCATAACCTCGTCATCGGATTTTCCCTTTGGATCAAAATCGCTGCCGCCCTTCCCACCGCCTATTGGCAAACCTGTAAGAGCATTTTTAAAGACCTGCTCAAAGCCCAGAAATTTTATAATGCCCAGATATACGGACGGATGGAAACGAATACCACCCTTATACGGGCCAATAGCACTGCTAAACTGTACTCGAAAACCACGATTTACCCGAACCCTTCCTTGATCATCCACCCATGGTACTCTGAAAATAATCTGACGTTCGGGTTCGACAAGCCTTTCCAAAATGCCGGCTTTCATATATTCAGGATGCCTGTCAATCACCACTTGCAGGGACTCCAGCACCTCGGTTACGGCCTGATGAAATTCCGGCTCGCCAGGATTCCGCTCAATTACTTGCTCGATTATATCTCTAATATATGACACAGATCATCATTCCCCTCTTCTACATTTAGGATACGTAACGCGAAAACTACCATATCTATTACAATCCGGTGCACCGATATTATTCGCCTCACCACTCCCTTACCAATAAAAAAATTATACGTATTTTGTTATATTTGTATTTAATTTACATTTGTTGGTCCACTAATCTTTCTGTTTGCCGCTATCCCAGGGTAGGCTATTGCTGCAAAACGAAAATCGTTGAATAAATTCCTGCATTTATGGCAGAATTTATTCTCACCTTTTGATTGTTAATCCCAAAATTACTTTGTAAATTATAGCACATTAATTTTTATTTTTGCAAGTATTTTTTTTGATCTTTCATAAATTCTAAATTGCAATAATAAATGCAACACTTTTTTGACAGGAAAGTATGATATAGATATCC
>LFSE01000035.1 GCA_001513075.1 Clostridiales bacterium DTU074
TCGCTTCTCTCCATCGCAGAAAATTTTAAGGATTTAGAGTTTATTGATTTTGGTGGTGGTTTTGGTATCCCGTACCGGAAGCAGGCAGGAGAAGAAAGATTGGATTTAAAAACCTTGGGAGAGCAGCTGACCAGTTTGATTTACGATTGGACCTGCAAACATCAAATCCAACCCACCTTCATTGTGGAACCGGGGCGTTACATAGTTGCCGAATGCGGCATTCTCCTTGGTACCGTTCATGCCACAAAGCAGAATAACGGCGTAATCTATGTAGGTACCGACTTGGGTTTCAATACGCTGATAAGGCCGGCACTGTATAATTCCCATCACGACATAGAAGTGTACGACGACAGGGGAGCTCTTATAAAAAACGGTGAACGTGTAAATGCTACTGTTGTAGGAAATGTTTGCGAAAGCGGTGATATTATTGCTAAAGGCAGGCTTCTTCCTCCGGTTAAGGAGGGCTATATAGTAGGAGTCATGGATGCCGGCGCCTACGGTTACTCAATGGCTTCAAACTACAATAATCGGTTGCGACCGGCCGAAGTCATGATAGACCAAAATGGAAGGGATATCCTTATTCGCCGCAGAGACACCTTTGAAGATCTGCTGAGGAATTTTACAACAGCATAGCCGAGGCAAGCATTGGGCTGGGCCGACAGCATAAGCAATGCGCTTGACCTTTGGACACTTCGCTCCTGGTGGCACGCATAAGTGGACATTCTTCAGCATGAGCAATGCTCTTGTCCTTTGAATGCTACCAAGCAAGCTAATGTTGCTCCGGATCCCCATCTATGACAATCTTGTTTTCGGAATTTCGGATTCAGAGAAAGGAGGAAACTGTAATATGAAGACCGTTATAATTACCGATTCATGCAGCGATCTCCCCCTTGAGTATGTGAATAAGCATAGCATTCCTGTCGTTTATTTTACCTATCATTTTAAAGGGAAGGATTATGCCGACGATCTGGGCCAAACCGTCTCAAGCAAGGATTTTTACGATGCCATACGAAAGGGCGAAATGCCCACCACATCTCAGGTCAATGCCCAGACCTATGTTGACATGTTTATGAAATATGTAAATGAGGGAAAATCCATAATCTACCTTTGCTTTTCCTCCGCCCTGAGCGGGAGCTACAACAATTCCCTCATTGCCAGGGATATGATAATCCAGGAGAAGCCGGAGGCAGACATCACTATCATTGACACGAAGAGCGCTTCACTGGGAGAAGGACTATTGGTTTATTATGCCACAGAGATGCTTGAGAAGGGAGCATCCAAGGAGGAAATTATAGGCTGGGTGGAAGAAAATAAGCTCAGGATGCACCACTGGTTTACGGTAGAGGATCTGGGGCATCTAAAAAGAGGTGGGAGATTATCGGGAACTGCCGCCCTTGTCGGTTCCATCCTGGACATCAAACCCGTATTAAACGTTGACGACGAAGGCCGCCTTATTCCAAAAATAAAGGTAAAAGGGCGCAGGAAAGCCCTGCGTACCCTACTTGAAAAGCTGGAGGATAATATCACAAAACCTGAACAGCAGGTTGTAGCCATCAGCCATGGAGATTCTCCCGAGGACGCCGATTACATCGCAGACCTGATCAGATCGAGAATAAAGGTCAGGGACATAATTATAAACACCATCGGTCCTGTAATCGGATCCCATTCAGGGCCGGGCACGGTGGCGGTATTTTTCCTGGGAGGAAATCGATAGGGTTTATATCTTGTGACCGCAATAAGGACAGTAAGCGAATGAATGATGGAGCTCAGCACCGCAATTTGAACACCGATTGCTGACATATTCGTATCTCGGGATCTCTTCAAGTCGGTCTATATCCACATCGCTGCTGTCCTTTATTTCTTTTGCATAATCATTGGGTACCCTGAAAATTCTGTTGCAGCACCTATACCTCATATAATATCTTCTATTCCATTTAAATATTGGGATAAAAAACAAGTGAAAATAGGTGAAATGCTCTATCAATTCACCTCTGGAAAGTCTGCCGCACTTGCACACAATGTTCGGGTATTCCCGCACAACTCTTTGCTTGTCCTGTATACCGAATATCCCGATAAATATCATAACCTTCCCCCCGATGGCTCGATATTTACAACAGCTAATCTCATTATACACTTTGTAATCCGGCAAGTGAAGATTTCCTCTAAGCTTTCATTCCAATAACTGTTGACCGCGGAAGATTATACTTACAAACACCGAATAATAAATATCGCCGTGTCATGAAATATATATCCCAATCATCGGCTCAATTATACCTGCTTTATATCCACCCTCCGGGTAGCTATGAGATTTGCACCGGTACCTGCAATGTTTTCAATCAGCACATCACCAATATCGATGGGAGCCTTAACCGTTAATCCCTTGGTCTGTTTCAGGGATTCGATTATTTTATCCTTCGGGATGCTTCTATCGGTCTTGGCCGATACCAGCCTATGATTCCCGCCTTCCACCCATATAGAAGTGGTCAGTACCCTTAAAGGACAGGTAGCCTCCTGAATTGCATAATCCCTGCCCCGCTTGCAAGCATACCCTTTAACCTCCCATTTTCCGTCCTCCCCCTGGTTGATCTCTATATGACATCCTCTCGGGCACAATATACATATCAGCTGCATGCTCCATCATCCTCCTTATCCGGGCCTCTCCATCTCAACTGCAAGCTTTTAATTTTCCCTTCTCCTGCCAGAGCCTCCCTTTTCAACCTTAATCTTTCCATCTGCCCTGGAACCATGCGCAGAAGTTTTTTGGAGGCAAAAACCCTATCGCCATCGGTCAGCTCCACTACACCCTTGTCGTATATGGCATTGGGTCTGAAAAAGAATTCCACATCGCTGTCTCCGTAAATTCGCTGGGGAACAACATAGCGTATACCATTACCGGGCATTACCAATAAATAATCGTCGGCTGATGGGTTTCGCCCGTTTATATAGCGATAAACCCCCTCGCCGGCTATCTCGGCTTCTTCACTCACATAATCCACCAAATCATGAACATGAAGCACATTGCCGCAGGAAAAAATACCCGGCACGCTGGTCTGTCTAAATTCATCCACAATGGGACCGCCCGTTAAAGGATCCAGCATCACTCCTGCCCCTTCACTGAGCTCGTTCTCAGGAATCAATCCAACGGATAGGAGCAGGGTATCACAGGAAACGTATTCCTCGGTTCCCTCAATTGGCTGCCGCCTATCATCAACACGAGCAATGGTAACCCCTTCAAGCCTTTCCCTGCCGTGTATCCTGATAACGGTGTGTCTAAATTTCAGAGGTATCCCATAATCATCAAGGCACTGCCGCACATTCCGAATGAGTCCGGTAGAATAGGGCATTATCTCGCATACCATCTTGACCCGGGCTCCTTCCCAGGTCAGTCTTCTGGCCATTATCAGGCCAATATCTCCCGACCCCAGTATCACAACCTCGCGTCCCGGCATATATCCCTCTATGTTAATAAGCCTCTGCGCCATGCCTGCCGTGTATACCCCAGCCGGCCGTCCGCCCGGAATCTTCAGAGCTCCCCGCGTCCGCTCCCTGCACCCCATGGCAAGTATCACTGCCTTGGCTTCTATCTCTATCAATCCATGCCGTGGATTTACAGCATATACAGTCTTGTCTTTCGTGATTTCAAGCACCATGGTATTCAGCAGATAGGGAATCCCTACTTTATTTACCTCATCGATAAACCGCTGGGCATATTCAGGTCCCGTTAACTCCTGGCCGAACCAATGCAGGCCAAAGCCGTTATGAATGCACTGCTGGAGGATTCCGCCCAAATACTCGTCCCTTTCCAAAATCAGTATATCCCTTATACCGTGTTTGTAGCATGACAAAGCCGCTGCCAAGCCAGCCGGCCCGCCTCCGATTATGGCAACCTCTGTTTTCCTATTCAATACCTTCACCCTCTTTTAAAAAGTCTTTAATCTTTCCAAGCACTATCCTTGAGCTGCCACCTTTTTTAGTAATGCATTCCATGGGAATTCCCAGCTCTCTTTCAACTATCTCCATGATGCGAGGAGTACAAAAACCACCCTGACACCGACCCATACCAGCCCTGGTTCTTCGCTTTATTGCATCTATCGCATTCACCGGCAGCTTTGACTTAAGGGCTTCAACAATTTCTCCCTCCGTCACTGTTTCGCACCGGCAAACAATCCGGCCGTACCTGGGATCCTCCTCCACCAGCTGCGCTCTGGCTTCCCAATCCATATCGCGAAAACGCTTTATTCCCTTGCGAAGGGGATTAAAAGCTTTATTGGGCTCCAATTCCCCACTTAACCGGGCTAAAATGGCAGCGACCTCCCTGGCTATGGCCGGAGCTGCGGTCAAGCCGGGTGAGCAGATGCCTGCGGCATGAATAAAGCCTTCCACCTTATAAGAGGGACGTATTATAAAATCTCCTCCGTCGGCTATCGCCCGTAAACCTGCAAAGACCGTTATAACCCCGTCACCGGACAAGGAAGGAACTGATTTCAACGCTATGTTGTAAACAAAATCCAAACCTTCGGCTGAAGTATAGTCATCATCCCTTTTATCGGTATCAACCGCACTGGGGCCGACTAGCAAATTGCCGTCCACGGTGGGCGTTACCAAAACTCCCTTGCCCATCTTCGACGGAGGTTGAAAAATCGTCCGTTTAACCGTATTTCCCCATTTTCTGTCATAAAGACAGTATTCTCCCTTCCTTGGATGTATACTAAACGAATCATCTCCCGCCATTTTGCTTATAACATCCCCATTTATGCCCGCTGCATTAACAATATATCTGGCAGCAAAATCCCTCCGGGATGTTACAATGCGAAAAACGCCGTTTTCCTTCTTCTCTATATATTCCACCCTATGCTCAAAATAGAATTCCACCCCGTTATCGGCTGCGTTCTCAGCCATAGCAATAGCCAGCCCGTAAGGGCATGTAATTCCGCCGGTGGGGGCCCATAGAGCGGCTATCACATCGGAACTCACATTCGGCTCCATCTCAAGAACCTCTTCACCGGATAGGATCTGCAGATCCGGCACCCCATTCCTTATACCCTGCGTCATCAAAAGCTCAAGCTGGGAAATATCATCCTCATTGAAAGCCAACACCAGCGAACCATTCCGCTTAAAAGGGACGTCCAGTTCTCTGCTTATTTCATCAAACATGGCATTGCCCTGAACATTGAGCCGTGCCATTAAAGTGCCGGGCTTGCAATCATAACCTGCATGCACTATACCACTGTTAGCACCCGAACTTCCGACTGCTACATCCGAACCGGCCTCCAAAACAGCTATGTTCAACTTATACCTGGCCAACTCCCTGGCAATACCGGTACCAACAACTCCGGCGCCTATTATGACAACATCGTACATCCAATCTTCCCCCTTGCAATAAAAAAGCCATATTAACCCAGCCCTTTCCGGCTTGATTAATATGGCTTCTCACATCTCAGCCATTTACATTATTATATGCATTATTTTATGCACTTAGTTTCAATAATCAATATAGCAGGAACGATTAATTTTGTCAATATAATACGGTTTCTGCCTTACGGTATAAGCATGAATACATATCCTTCCAAGATTCTCTCTAAAGGATTCAAAAAAATAC
>LFSE01000085.1:0-3099 GCA_001513075.1 Clostridiales bacterium DTU074
CTATCATCATACCAAACTACCATGGACTGATCCTTGATAAAGCCATATGATGATAAACCCTGCTGGGCTTCTTTGGCTGACATTGCTATATCCCTGATATTCTTATAATAGCCACCTACCGCCATGTGAAAGCATACTTCCATATTAATTAGTAACTGATTATAGAATATATCTACATTGTTTTTGATAAGCTCGGGCAGGATTCGTTCATTCTGCTGATTATAGTAAGGTATGAATATCAATATAACGTTATCTATATCCTGCCTGTGGAAATATATCTTTCCATAAAGAAGGTCAGTTGCAGTTTTTTCTACGATGGAATAGGCTTTATTAAATTCATTCACCATCTTCATACCGCTTCTCTCATCTTCAAAAAAGAAGCGGATGTGTATAACCATATATCCATCGCCATCAAGATTCATATTCAATCGTCTCAAAAATGCATACACATCGTTTTTACTTGCAAAGCCTCCCGTAAGAAGTCGGTTAAAAAAACTGTATGTCAGCAAATCCTGGTGTTCATTCAATGTATTGTGCAACTCCCTGTTCATCGAGACAAGTTTTGATATTGCACCAATTACCCCGGTATATGGATTTTGATTTGTCAGTTCTTCACCAAATACTCCGTACATTATTTCGGATATTTTTGTAAAAGGACGTGTATTATAACTGGCAAGATAAACAATCAGTGATAATCCTATCAACAGCATGATACCTATCAAAGTTACTGCTATCATTCTTACACGAATAAGAGCATCAAAGACATTCTTTTCAGGCAACGCCACCATATAGATCCATTTTGTCCTTGGTGATAATACCTTGGTGACCACCATGTCTTCACTCTCATAGTCACCAACCAATTCAGAACCATAAGCAACAGAGTAGGATTGCTTTTCTTTACCCGTTTTAATAATTTCCACAAGCTTGTTCCCATAATCATCAACAATGCAAACCGACCCGCTTTTAAAAAGATCAATATTGGCCAGCATCTGCATAATGAAATCCGAATTCAGCAACACAATAATAGTTCCGTCGAATTGCTTATTCAGGGCTACAGGCAGAGTTTGAATAAATGTAATCTGATCTTTTACACCATCGGCCTGTGCGATTCGGTCTAATGCCTCAAATCTCCCCATATGGCTGCTGGATATAAGCTTAAAAAGCCTGTCATAATTAACGCTTGTATTTTGATAATGTTTCGTAGCAAATTCTTCTAGGCTCATGATCCCGCTTTCACCAAGGACCATTTTACTTTGATTTGAATACACGTAAATCTTATCAATTATGTCACTTGTTGATTGAATAGATAATATTTCTTTTCTTAGCTTAATGGATTTACTGATTAAGCTAATATCAAGGTTATTTGCCATTAAATAATCATTGAGCTTGTGTTGACAAGAAATGGTCATTATTAAACGGCTCATGAAATAAAATTTATCTTCTATTGCCTCCATCGCCTGTCTTAACATGGCCTGGTTAGACTGAACAATGTTGTTTCTTATGGAGTTTTCTGCAATGTTGTAGACCGCACCAAGAAATATTGTTGGCAAAAGCAGAACAATTAAATAGGATATAAGAATGTTTATGAAAATCTTATTTATCCTGTATTTATTTTTCATCCTTTCCCTCCCTGTATTCGTATTATAATAAGCCTTTTATAGCTTAATATTCATTTCTGCTCTCTTCATCTCAACGCCATTAAGTATCCAGATCTTATAGCGTTTATACCATCCTGTATGCTTTCAGTTTCTCATCCATTTCTCGTCTTAACCGTTCAATTACTGTACTTGCCAAAAGTCTGCGTCTAGAAAATTTTATTCTGTTGGCCACCCTTCTTGCCGCACTTACAGATGAAAAGCCCAGTATCCTTGGAACCGTTACATCGGCTTTGTCTCCCAGCTTTGGTATCCGGCACTCAAATAGCAGGCTGCCACTTATCTCTCTGAGTATGTCAGCCGGCAAATCGGGAATATTTATTCTTTCCCTTTTCTGGAACAGTTCTTGAATCTCCCGGATCACTTGACTGAACAATGCCTGCCCTTCCACAAACTTTGCCTTTAAGTTGAGAAGGTTCCGTATGACCAGATAGTTTAACATTTCCTGTGCCAGTGCAGCTTTAACATTATCGCGTTCAATTCGTTCCAGCGCAAGATAATCCCTGAATTCATACTTCGCTATTCTCTTCAGTTCGCCTCGTAATGGCTCTATCTCTTCCTCACTTAACGAATAATCCTCCGCCAGTTGGATATCCTCCATATCCTTCCATAAAGTGATTACCCGAACTTCCACCTCATTGTCGGTTCTTTTACAGGCCACGGCATAAGCCACCATTTCCACGCCGTCCATACCTTCCACGGGAATGGCAATTCTTTTGATACAGGCAGGAATGTGGAATTTCTCAATATGGCTTAATAGGGCATCAAAATACGGATCGCCGTAAGATGCAAAATGCACCCTCGCCGTATCCTCCGCACTGCCTTCTTCGTAGAGTTCCCTGGACGTTGTCAGAACGGTGCCGTCAGGTATGCCCTCAACATTGTATACTGTCATTTTTTCCTGCTCTATTTTACAGCCTAAAGCACGCAGGTATTCTGAATCCTTCAATGCATCCCATATGTCCCCCAGTTTGACGGGGGAAGACCAGCCATCGGATGTTTCAGCAGATCTCATATAAATATCGTAAAGATCCCGAGGGGATATTTCCATCGTTTGCGTACGGCGTTTCTGTTCATCAAGTCGCTTTTTTACACGCCTTTCCAGCTCATCAAAGCTCAGCTTCTTCTGCGCTAACGCTTCAAAATCCTTTGGTTTTACAGGCAATAACGACATTTGCTGAGCCCCAACAATCCCCGCTGCCGTTGCCAGTCTGGACAACAAACGATCATAAACAATCTGCTCCACACTATCCGCATAGCAGAGGTTTAGGACATATATATCCTTATGCTTCTGGCCGATTCGATCGATGCGCCCTATTCTCTGTTCAATTTTCATGGGATTCCATCCCAAGTCAAAGTTGATCAGCAGGTCAGCCGTCTGAAGGTTCAAGCCTTCGGCAGCGGCGTCGGTACACACAAGAATATCAATTTCCCCGCGGAGAAA
>LFSE01000085.1:3144-6282 GCA_001513075.1 Clostridiales bacterium DTU074
TGACTATATCGGTAAGGGTATCATAGAAACGGGTAAATATGACGGTTTGTCTAAAACGCACTGCATCATCAGGATTGCGCCTTTTTTCCAGTTCCTTTAAGAGGGTCATCATCTTTGAAGATGGTCCGGAAATATCTGCCATATCGCCAAGCATTTTTCTGAGCTGCTCCCGTTCCCATACCAAATCGTCTTTGGTTCTGTTTTTCAAAACCGTCTGTATTATCTCTATATCATCTTCATTTTCATATTCCAGCATTATTTCTTCCATATCATCTTCGGATAATTCTTCCTCTATCTGCTGTTCGGCTATCAGCTGCTTAAATTTTAATGTATCCTCAACCTTTTCCAACCGCCGCTTTAACGTCTGCTTAATGGCATACAGGCTAGAAGCAAATCTTAAACGCATAAAACTCAATAAAAAGTTCACCATGTTTCTCGTTCTTTCATCCGAACCCTTTAACCTATTGCTTAAGCCGTTGCAGTATTCTTCCAACTGCTGGTATACTTTCGCCTCCAGCTCGTTAAAGGTTATAACCGGCATGGGACATATATGTCGTCGGGCTAGGTTTTGTTTCAACTTTCCCTTTTCACGGTAGATCTCCAACAGCTGCCGCGTATGCCGCATCATCACCCGTGAAAGGGGGGCAACGCTGAAGAACAGCTTAACCATGAGCTGTCGATCCATTCCACTGGGTAACTGCATTCCTTCCAAAAACAGCTTAACCGCTACTCTGATTCGCCCGTCAACTACACTATTCTGCAAAAATCTCCATAACATCGGATCCTGCAATTCAATGACTTTGACGCAGTTTCGCAAAAACATCCATTCAAATTCATCAAGTTCTCTGTCACTTAAAAGCTTCTCCAGGATCTGATAGTACTGTAAGGTCAGGGCCGGATCAAACTGAAATGCCCCTACTCGATTTGTCAGGGCCAACAGGTCACATACCTCCACCGGATCGATTTGCATGGGAGTTGCCGTTGCCAGCCACAAGCTCCTGGCCTTCGGCCTCAGGAATTCAGCTACCGATTTGTAGAGCAAACCATATTCGGGATTCGCATCATATCCCGCACCGGGATTTCTTCTCCTCAAAGCATGAGCTTCGTCAATTAAAGCGATATCGAAGGGCTGGGCACCGTCAAGAGCCATAGCTCGTTCCCGCCGGGCCAATAAGCCTGTTGACATTATTATCAACGGAGGTTCGTACAGAGAGGATGCTAACCTATGCTCATTTTTTGGGAAAATGTACTCGTGGTTCAATTGTGGTGTGGTATTAACCAGTCCGAAGGAGAGCAGCATCTTGGATGCCATCTGCCTGTGCCACTGCCGGGTCAAACCCGCCGGGGCAGCAATAAGTATCCTCTTTACCAAACCGGACAGATAAAGAGAGCGAAAAGCCAGCCCAGCCTCTATAGTCTTACCCAAACCAACCTCATCGCATAACAAATACGAATAAGGCCAGGTTTCTATAAGCCTTCTTACCACTATAGCCTGATGAGGCCAGGGGCTAACAGGAGCAGTCTCCACCCCTACAAATCTGCCACCGGGCATTCTGGGCGCATCCCGTATTACAGCAAACTTAAGCCTTTCCATGGCTGAAGGCGACTTAACCGTCGATACCGCAGTTGTACCATCAACTTCCACCGGATACTCGGTATCTTCGGCTATTTTAACAAGCTTTCGCTTAACGGCTTCGGGCAGTGTTAACACGGGTACATGAGCAAGCCGATTGGCCCATAAATTTTCAAAGTCCCGCTCGTGCTGTTCAATCCTTAAAACATCTTTCTCGCTCCACCAATCGCAATGGATGTCCAGGTTTTCAGCATTGATAACCAGGGCAGTTCTGGACTCATTAAGTGTCCCGGTCCCCAATATTCGATTGCCATATTCATCCCGCATAATAAACCATTTCTCATGCATGTACCCGTCATCACAAGCATCCCATGATAGGGGTTCTCCCGTTGCATTATGAACCCGGAAAGCCACCCGCACTTCCAAATATCCGTGGGCCACCATCCAGGCAAGCAGGGTAACTCCATTGCGCACATTCTCCGGCCATGTCTCCCGGTTATCAAGCTCCTCGTTCAGCTTCATGGCAAGCCTCTGTGCATCACCCAGCAAAATTGCCCTTACATCTTCGGGATCCAAATCCGCACCTACTATAAGGCGCATCTTCCCCTTCCTGCCCACAAAAGCGGAAAAACCACGGGATGCAGCAGCCAGAGATGAGGAACGAAAGTATCCGGCCACCCGATCATAGCTGGCGGCTAACTCAAGGGCAGGGATGTAAAAGTCGTGCAGTATATTCACCGGCCTTCCATCAATAAGGGTTGAAGAAGTCCTGTATGAAAACAACCATTCCCGGGATCTGAACCCCTTTCCCTCGGCAGGTTTTCCAGCATCAAAAACCACTACCCTACACCCCGCTAATTATTTTTGATCCAGTCCAAACAGGATAGCCTCTCCTTCCTTTCGCAGCTTTTCATCGCTCGTATGCACCGTCCAAACTTTAAGAAGGTCCAAAACTAACTGTGTACGGTCTTCCGCATGTTGAGCCAGGTAACTCCTTGCCACCGGTATGTCCCCTTTACGATAAGCAAGGATTAAGCCGTGAAGCATATCCCATTCCGTCTGCGGCTTTTCTATCCTCTGTTCATTGCGCTCCTCGGGCAATGCCAAGCGCAGCTTTGAACCACGCTTAAGCAGCGGAGCATAATAACCCGTATCCGGCTTACGATTTCGATTGTTTATTCTGCTGCGCTCCTCATTGTTTATGCCGATCATGCGGCCTTCCAGATTATATCCCGCTGCTTTTCTCTCAAGGCTGATACCCAGAGAGCGGGACAAACTAAGGGCATCGTCAAAAGGAAATTCTCCCAGGCCGAATATGCCGTAAAGGGTTAGAGCCATGGCTGCCTCCGGATTGAGCTCAGCTGCCTGTAGCCGCCCTTCGGTCAGACGGGCTATCTGGTATTGGGCAACCACTGCGCTGGCCTCATTTATGGCACGGAGGGGGCTTACAAGCTCATCTCCGTCCAGTACCGGCCAATGCTGCGAAAGTACCTTTAGAGCCCTGCCATAGCCGGCCACCATCTCGTCCACCGGATTCAGCTCCAAAGGCTCAAATTCTTTCAATG
>LFSE01000047.1 GCA_001513075.1 Clostridiales bacterium DTU074
GATAAGGGATTTTTTCCTGACCGCCCGAATCGGAACCGGGGATGCCGCCAAAACGGCCATATTGGCAGCCAGCCTGTATACCCTTTCATGTATGCTGTTCAGCCATCTCAATAACGTCTACCATGCAGAAAAACGATGTATAAATGTGATTCCACTGTTTGACAGGGATGCGTTTGAGCTTACCGCCGGTTGCATAATCACTTTCAGATTGGGACATATTATAATTGTTGAAATGAAGAAATTTGTAGAAAGAATAAAGGGCGGTGAAGAAATTGCCAGGGCATCCGATTGAAAATATAATGAAAACCACAATGGAAAATATAAAAGAGATGATCGATGTAAATACCATAGTGGGGGATGCGGTGGAAACTGCTGATGGAAACGTGATCATCCCTATATCGAAGGTTTCATTTGGATTTGTGGCCGGCGGAGGCGAGTACAAGGAAAGGAACAAGGAGCAGCGGCAGGCCAAAAATAATAGTGAAGGAGACGGCACATCACAAACAATGCCCTTTGCAGGCGGGACGGGAGCCGGGGTTTCGGTAAATCCCATTGCATTTCTGGTGGTGGGTGGAGATAAAATTCGACTCCTCCCGGTTCAATTCAGTTCACCGACGGATCGGATTGTCGAACTGGTACCCGAATTGCTGGAAGATATAAAAGGCATGATCGGAAATAAAAAAGAGGCCAAAAAAATCATAACTACTGAAGATGCCAGACAGTAAAAGACGGTTGAACACCGTCTTTTTTGTTTATATTATTAAAGGTGCCTTAATTGGGGTAATGGACTTGTTTGTCATTTTTTGTATAAGGCGTATTTGGCGTATAATTTTGTGTTATTTTTTTAACAAAATGATTTGAGAATAAAGATGGATCTATGATATAATATACTATGTTGTGCCAAACAGAAATTTGCTTAAAGAGGAGATATTTTGATGCGGCTGCAAAAATATATGGCACACTGTGGAGTGGCACCGCGGAGAAAATGTGAGGACATAATCAGGCAGGGAAGGGTAAAGGTAAACGGCAAAGTCGTCGATAAACCCGGTTTAATTGTAGATCCCCGGGTGGATAGCGTCATGGTGGACGGTAAACCGGTTTTACCTGAGAACAGACGGGTGTATATCCTTCTTAATAAACCCCGGGGATATGTAACTACAGTTAAGGATACCCATGGACGTCCTACCGTTTTATCCCTTATCGGCCGGCAGCCCGTGAGGGTATACCCGGTTGGCAGGCTTGACATAGATTCCGAGGGGCTTCTGCTTCTTACAAATGATGGAGAGCTGGCTTTAAGGCTGACACATCCAAGATATGGGGTTGAGAAGGAATATTATGTTGTGGTGGCGGCGCATCCTTCCGACCAACAGGTTCAGATGCTTACCAATGGCATTGATATTGGTGATGCCATAGCGTCGGCTCATCATATTAAAACCCTTTGGCATAATAAAAAGGGTACCGCATTTAAGATAGTATTGAAAGAAGGCAAGAAGAGGCAAATCAGGCGGATGTTCCAGGCTATCGGGTGTCCTGTTCATGTATTGAAGAGGATCAGAATGGCCAACCTGACCCTGGGTTCTTTAAAGCCAGGCGAGTGGAGGTACCTCACCGTTGAGGAAATAGATGGTTTAAAGAGTTTGCTAGGGGTGAAGCCATGATAATATTTCGCAAGATAAAGCTTGAAGATCTGGATGTAATTTATAATGACCAAATATTGAGGCCATTGCTTACAGCCGAGGCGCCTGACCCGGGGCAAAGGTTTGGAATGGTCATTGAACGGGATAAGTGCATAGTCGGAGGGGTATGCGGTTACAGGTTGTACGGCAGGGCGTTTATAAATTGTGTTATAATAAAGAATTCCCGGGAGGAAGCTGTCTTGTTAGACGGTTTAATTCGCTCCCTTATTCATGTGCTTGACAGAGAGGGGGTAAAGGAGTTATATGCTGTTGATGATAAGTACCGGCAATTGTATGCGGCAATAGGCTTTGAACCGGTTAAACCGGAGGGAGTGCCTCATAATCTTATGGTGGATATAAGCGAGTTTTTTAACAAGAAGCATTGCCATTAAATTTGAAACTAAAAATTTTATTTTTCAAGAAGGAAAAAGGATTTTAGTGTAGAATAAAATAAATTGGCGCTTTATGTTTTATTTTTTGATTTCAATTAAGATCTGGAGGGTTTAGAATGAGTGCATACGATAAAATAGCTATGATGCAAGAACGAAAGTTGGCCATACGAGAAGGTGGTGGCCCCGAAAGAATCAACAAGCAGCATGAAAGCGGCAAACTTACAGCAAGGGAAAGAATCGACAGGCTGGTGGATAAGGGAAGCTTTGTAGAGGTGGATGCCTTTGTAGAGCATCGGTCAGTGGAGTTCGGAATGGATAAAAGGAAAATGCCGGCTGATGGTGTTGTTACCGGTTATGCAACCATAGACGGAAGGCCGGTATACATATATTCTCAGGATTTTACCGTAATGGGCGGGTCACTTGGTGAGATGCATGCCAAAAAGATCACAAAGATTATGGATATGGCTATGAAAATCGGCTGCCCGATCATATGTATTAACGATTCCGGCGGCGCAAGAATACAGGAGGGCATAGATGCCTTGAGCGGATATGGAGAGATCTTCTTCCGCAATACCCTGGCATCGGGTGTTGTTCCCCAGATCTCAGTAATTTTAGGCCCGTGTGCAGGTGGCGCGGTGTACTCTCCAGCTCTTACCGACTTTGTGTTTATGGTTGACAATATAAGCAAGATGTTTATAACGGGACCGCAGGTTATCGAAGCGGCAACAGGCGAGAAGGTGACAGCCGAGGATCTTGGGGGAGCCCTGACCCATAACACAATTAGCGGTGTTGCACACTTTATGAATAATTCTGAAGATGAATGCTTTGAGTCGATAAGGAAGCTTTTAAGCTATTTACCCCTTAACAATCTTGAAGATCCACCTGTATATGATTGTCAGGATGATCCAAACAGATTGGCTCCCGGCTTAAATGATATTATTCCCGACAATCCCAATAAGGCATACGATGTGAAGGATGTAATAAGGCAAGTGGTGGATAACGGTGATTTCTTTGAGGTTCAGCCCTTGTATGCTACCAATATAGTAGTTGGCTTTGCCCGCCTGAATGGAAGGTCGGTTGGTATTGTTGCCAACCAGCCGAATCAGCTTGCCGGCTGCCTCGATGTCAACGCTTCGGATAAGGCTGCCCGTTTTGTGCGCTTCTGCGATGCCTTTAACATACCGCTAATAACCTTTACTGATGTTCCCGGATATCTGCCGGGGGTAGAGCAGGAGCATGGCGGAATTATTCGCCATGGCGCCAAGATGCTGTACGCATACTCGGAGGCCACTGTCCCCAAAATTAATGTCATATTGCGTAAAGCCTACGGCGGTGCGTATATTGCAATGAGCAGCAAGCATCTGGGAGCCGACATGGTAATGGCATGGCCAACTGCGGAGATTGCGGTGATGGGGCCTGAAGGGGCGGCCAATATTATTTTCAAAAAAGAAATAGAGAATTCCGGCAACCCCATAGAAACCAGGCAGCAAAAGATAGAAGAATATCGCAGCCGTTTTGCCAATCCATATATAGCTGCTGCCCGCGGATATGTTGATGATATAATCGAACCCGAAGCTACCAGGCCTAGGCTGGTCAGCGCCCTTCAAATGCTGGAAGGCAAGCGGGAAAACAGGCCGCCAAAGAAGCATGGCAATCTGCCGGTGTAACAAAATTTGATAGTGGATTGTTTCACGTTTATATTGAAGTGGGGTGGATATGATTGGAGATTTTAGTAACATGCTTGAAGGTAACGGTTCTTGGAATGGGAATTGTATTTATTGCTCTCGTAGGCCTGGTTTTAATAATCGAGGCCTTGCATAGGATTACCGGTGGTAAAATCGGGAAGAGAAAGGAAGCCGGCATTGAAAGGACTGCTGTTGTGCACGAGCAAAAAGTTGAACCGGAGGAAAGCGCCGTTCTGAAGACTGGCATGGATGAAGAGACTGAGGAGCTGGTGGCGGTTATTACTGCTGCAATTGCTGCATCCCTGCATCGGTCTACCCATGATATTATGGTAAGGTCTATAAGGCGCGTTCCCGCCATTACGCCCGTGTGGAATAGAGCCAGTCGGCAGGAGCAGATTTCTGCAAGGCTGTAATATATGATAGAAGAAAATTAATCTAATGTTTAAGGAGGAAGTATTAAGATGAGAAAATTTATCATAACTGTAAACGGAAAATCCTATGAAGTAGAGGTAGAAGAGGTTATGGGTCAAATGGGAGGAGTTGCGACTGTAC
>LFSE01000132.1 GCA_001513075.1 Clostridiales bacterium DTU074
GAAATACTGGTGCATCTCCACAATGACTATAACTCCCGTACCAATCCTGCAACCCTGATTAAGAGATGGAACGAACGTGTGCAGAAGGACGGTATGGCTACGCACCTGGTTCCCTTTGGATACGGAGATGGCGGTGGCGGACCAACCCGCGATCATCTTGAATACTTAAGGCGTACCAAGGACTTGGAAGGTGTCCCCAGGACCAGAATATGCCATCCTTTGGAATTCTTCTACGACCTGGAGAAGCGCGGTTCTACAAACAACAGATATGTTGGCGAGCTGTATTTCCAGGCACACAGAGGAACATATACTTCTCAGGCCAGGACAAAACTGGGCAACCGTAAGAGCGAAGTAGCTTTAAGAGAGGCCGAGCTTTGGGGAGTGGCGGCGAAAAGCTTTAAAAACTATAACTTGCCTTCTCAAACGTTGGATCAAGCATGGAAGCTGCTGCTGCTCAACCAGTTCCACGATATTATACCTGGTTCATCAATTCAAAGGGTATATGAGGAAGCCGAGGCTGATTACCAAAAGATAATTTCAACTGCACAACAGGTGGCACAGGAAGCAGCCGTCCAATTATTGGATGAATCCTCTGCTCAGGCCATAACCGTATTTAATTCATTATCATGGAACAGAAAGGCTGTAGTAACGTTGCCAAAAGATTTTAGAGGTGCGGTTTCGGCAGACGGACAGTCTTTGCCTGCTCAGGAATCTGAAGACGGCGTCATGGTGGAGGTTGAAGTTCCTTCCTGTGGATGGACTACTCTATATCCTGCAGAACCTGAAAAAGTTGAAAATACGCTCAAGGTTGACAGTCGTTCTTTGGAGAATGAGCTTTTGCGAATTGAGTTCAATGATAAAGGTGAGATCATTAGCATTTTTGATAAGGAGATAAATCGCGAGCTTGCTGCCGGTCCATGCAACAGCTTCAAGATGTATAAGGATGTGCCCGGCAATTGGGATGCATGGGACATTGACAGCATGTACAGTCAGACACCGGTGGAGCTTGAAAGTGATGCCTCCTTTGAAATTATATCGAGCGGGCCTTTGATGGCTTCCATAAGGGTTAAGAGGATGCTCAATAATTCCCTGATGACCCAGGATATTATATTAAGGCGCAACAGCCGCCGTGTGGATTTCGTGACAACAATTGACTGGAAGGAATCGCATAAGCTGTTGAAAGTGGCCTTCCCGGTCGATATCCATACGAATGAAGGAGTGCACGAAATACAGTTTGGGCATATTAGTCGTCCGAACCATAAGTCAAGGCCCTTTGATGCAGATCGGTTTGAGGTATGTAATCACAAGTGGTCTGCCATAATGGAGCAGAACCGCGGTTTTGCTGTATTAAACGACTGCAAATACGGGGTGAATGTACTGGGTAACAGCATTAATCTCACATTGTTGAGAGCACCGTTGGCACCGGATATGAATGCAGACAAAGGCTTTCAGCACTTTACCTATTCTTTCTATGCATGGAATGGGTGTTTTATGGAAAGCGATGTGATTCAAGAAGCTTATGATTTGAACTATCCGGTTATGGCCGTAGAAGGGGCGGTGGAAAAATCTGCTTCGTTATTCTCTCTGGATGCTTCCAACATAATACTGGAAACCGTCAAACCGGCGGAGGATGGTTCAAATGACATCATATTACGCTTGTATGAAGCAAAGAGGACGGCTACCAGGTGTATCCTTACAACGGCGTTCCCCGTTGTGGCGGCTGAACAGACTGATATGCTGGAGAATAGCGAAAAGGCCCTTGATGTACAGGGAAATAAAATATGCTTGGACTTCAGGCCTTTCGAAGTCAAGACCGTACGCATTAAAATGGGCTGAAGGTGAGCAATAAATCAAGGTTTTTAAGAGCAGAAAGCAAAATTTTATATAGTAGGGTAAGGCACACACAGTAAAATAAGGTCTTTCTGAAGAGAATCTCTGAC
The DNA here is from genome assembly GCA_001513075.1 of Clostridiales bacterium DTU074. GTDB lineage: Bacteria > Bacillota > Clostridia > Caldicoprobacterales > Caldicoprobacteraceae > DTU074. Next base: position 1,941 of record LFSE01000132.1, read on the forward strand.
GGCACTGGTTGACCTGAAATGTCCATCCTATATTGAGGAAGGAGGATATTCGGGGCTGCATCCAGTGCCGTAAATATAATCAGGAAATAATTTATCATGGTTTTGTTTGGATGCGGTGCTGTAACGGTATTGGTTTTATTTAATGCACATCAAGGGTTATTCCAAATAGGGAGGAGAGAATATGAAAGCAAGGGTTATATTGGTTGGCGGATTTCTGGGTGCCGGGAAAACATCGCTTCTCTTTGAGGCCGCCAACAAACTTACAAAAAATGGAAAACGTGTTGGCTTGATTACAAATGATCAAGCTCCAGAATTGGTAGATACCACATTTCTTGAATACACAGAGGGAGCTATCAGGGAAGTGAGTGGAAGCTGTTTTTGCTGTAATTATGAAGGTTTTACCGATGCAGTTCTCCATTTGATAAAGGATAAACAAGCGGATATCATAATTGCCGAACCGGTAGGGAGCTGTACGGATCTCTCAGCAACAATACTGCAGCCTATGAAGGAGCATTTCGGAAGGGATTTTGTTATTGCTCCTCTGACGGTATTGGTTGATCCAAAACGCCTGTCAGATATCCTGGACGGAAGATATTCGGGTCTGCACCCCAGTGCAGTCTATATAATCAGAAAACAGATTGAAGAGGCGGATATCATAGCGATTAGCAAAGCTGATCTGTTAACTCCGGGTGAAGCTGAAGAATTGAAGAGGCGTACGGCAAAGGAGTGGTCAAATGCCACGGTGCTTACAATAAGCTCCAGAACCGGAGAGGGCATGGATGAGTGGATGAAGGAAGTGACCAGTCGGACCGATGCTGGCTCAAACTTGGCGGAGGTGAATTACGACATTTATGCTGAAGGCGAAGCAGTTTTAGGATGGCTCAATGCAACTTTGGAATTAAAGGGGGATTCAATAGATTGGGATAAATTTGCAGAGAATCTGCTGAACGCATTAAGTCGTCGATTTGATGCTTCGAATTCTGCTGTTGGCCATGTTAAGCTGATCCTTCAAGCCAAGGATAGTTTTTTGATTGGTAATTTGACAGGGAATAATGAGGCTCCAAACATACGGAGAAGTGCAGGGATTGCAAACGAGGCTAAAATGACTCTGAATGCCCGGGTTCAGATGGAACCTGAGAAGCTGGAGAAGATCGTATTGGAAGAGATGGCCGCTGTCTGCGGGACTGATATAGAATCCAGTATTCTTGCCCTGCAGTGCTTAAGTCCGGGGCGCCCTCAGCCGACTTATCGGTATGATCATGTAATAAAAGTATCACAGTGAGACATAAAATATCAAATTGATTGGTTAAAATATGTAGACGTTACCCTCCGGAACTAGTTGCCAGGGTAATTGAGATAATGTTTTCCAATTTAAATAAACTTATTTCTGAGGGAGATCCGGATGAATTAATTAATACGGCTAACAGGGTGACAGATATAATTCAGTTTGGGATTTCCGCGACATAGCTATAAAATTTATGGCTGGAAGTGGAATATTCGATTAACGTTTTACATAACATACCGGAAGGAGGAAGATTATGGGAGTAGCATTTAGCGTGAAAGACGTATATTTCAAATATCCTTCATCTAGGGAAGATACCATCAAGGGAATAAGCTTTGATGTGCATGAGGGCGAAATTTTCGGGCTCCTGGGTCCTTCCGGGGCGGGGAAATCCACCACACAGAAAATACTGATAAAACTCCTTGAGAATTATAGGGGAACTATCGAGTATTTCGGCAAAGATCTTAAGTCCCTTGATAATTCATTTTATGAGGAGATTGGAGTTGGATTTGAGGTACCCGTACATTTCTCCAAATTAACCGCCCTGGAGAATATGGAATTTTTCTCGGGTTTTTACAAAAAGACTGCTGATATCCAGGAATTAATGGAGAGAGTTGGGCTTTGGGAATACCGTGATGTCAAGGTCGGCGAATATTCTAAGGGAATGAAGGTGCGGTTAAACTTTGTCCGGGCAATGCTCAACAATCCCCGGGTTCTTTTTCTGGATGAAGTGACAAATGGGCTTGATCCTCGGAATGCCATGATTATAAAGGAGATGATTGCAGAATACCGGGACAAAGGCGGAACGGTTTTTTTGAGCACCCATTTGATGAATGACGTTGAGCAGTTATGCGATCGGATCGCATTCTGTGTAGACGGCAGACTTGTAGAGATTTCGACCCCCAGAGACCTAAAATTGAAGTACGGAAAGCGGGAAGTGAAGGTTGAATACAGGGAGAACGGAACCATTGCTAGCGCTGTTTTTCCCCTCGATGGTATAGGGTTTAACGACGAATTTCTGGAATTGTTGAAATCCGGGAAGATAGAGACAATTCATACCGGAGAAACCTCCATGGAGGAGATTTTTATTATCGTGACAGGGGTTGAACTGAAATGAGTAGATTGACAAAACTTGTTGTAGGTGAATTAAAGCGGCTGGTGAGATACAAGATACTGCCTGTCAGCCTGGCAACCGCAATTGTATGGATTGTGTTGCTTTTATTCCTCTCCGAAAATGAAGCACGTGAAATAGTTCCGCTTCTCATATGCGTTGATGTAGCTGCGATGTCGATCTTACTGCTTGGCGCTTCTCATCATTTTGAAAAGCAGGAGGGGACGATAAAAACAATGATGGTGATGCCGGTATCCCCGGGACAGATTCTGGCGGCTAAAACTGTAGGCTCAATGGTATTGGCTGTTGAATCGGCTGTTGTTACATCTGCTGCCCTCTTCTTTATTCACAGGATTACCTTTAACTATCCTGTGCTCCTGTTGTTTGTTGTAATAGCAGGTGTAGCTCATGCAGCAATCGGCTTTGTTTTTTCCCTGATAAGCAGGGATTTTACCTCCATGCTCGGTCTCCTGTTGGCGTATATGTTTCCGTTTACCATACCTTCAATTCTGTTTAGTTTTGGTATAATCGATGCAAAATACGAGTGGTTGCTGATGGTTTCACCGTATCATTCGGCAAGTTATCTTATTACCTCTGCTGTGACCGGTGATTATGACATTGCAATGGTGCTTGCGGGATGCCTGTATCTGACAGTTCTGGCTGCAGTACTTTTCAAGTATGCAGTTTATCCTATGTATAAGGACAATGCGGCAAGGGGGTAATTATGTATGAGCAAATATCTGTCACTTATGAAGTACGAAGTTAAAACCATTATTAGGGATCCTATAAATCTGTATATGTCTTTATTTCCGGTTATCATGCTGTTTATGTCATCATTCGTTTTTCCGATGATATTCGAATCACTCGATCCGATGCAGGGAACCGTGCTTAAGATAACAATGCTTTTACTGCTCATTGTCATACTTGCATTCGGTTCATTTTTCCTTGCTGCCATGGCCACTTTTCTGCTGTTGGATCACAAGGATGAGAATACATTGAATACCATTGCTGTTACTCCGGTTGGCACCTCCGGCTATTTAAAATTTAAGATGGTATACATATACCTGATGTCAGTTGTCGGGAGTGTCGCGATTCTTCTGGGTACAAAGCTGATAGCCAGTGACAAATACACAATTATGGGCACATCGGTTTTCGATAATATAGACATTTACCATATTGTTTCCTTTGCTATGGTAAATGAACTTTTTACCCCGACTTTGGGTCTGTTACAGGGCGCTTTAGCCAGAAACAAAGTGGAGGGTTTTGCTATTATAAAGGGAACGGGCATCCTGGCGTTGGTACCTGCTTTGATGGTCCTGGAAGCTTTTCAAGGTGAATTACAATATATACTGGGGATATTTCCGAATTTCTGGGCAATAAAGGGTATGGTTCTCAAATTTATGCCGGTTGAAAACAGTGCAAATCTAAGCTATCCATTATATCTTCTTATTGGCGGAGGATACAATTTGATTTTACTTATTGCGGCATACAGGTTTTTTCTCAAAAAAGCGCAGTACTAGGTGTTTGATGTATCTTGCTTATCATTTGGAACATCTCCCGGTAAGTGGGATGGTATTGGCGTCGATCCAAGCATGTATTGCTTTTGTTGAACTTTAACTTATCTCCTTATTTTATTGTTTATATTTTACGAAAGCCATGATATTTGCAATTCTGCCGGTTGTTCGTGTATATGAAACATATACGATGTCCATATCTGAAATACATGTTATATTTAATTATAGTTAATCTTGATGTCATGCACTGTCAATCGGGAGATATTATGGAATATAGAAGTGAGGAAGGCACTCCTTAAGATGAAGGTATAACCGTGGTTTATGGAAAAGGAATTAATGGATACATTGGAGATTATAATAAATTTGATCTGACCGGTTCAGGAATGATGATATTTGAGGGAGAAATAAGATGATTTCTCAATCGTTGAAAGAAACTATCAAAAATGTGCTCAACACTTCTTGTTTTAAGATTGATGAAATTCGCAGCGGCTTTTCCAAACGGGTATACAAAATCATAACGCAGACCGACAGCTTTATTCTGTATATATGGTGTCGTCCGTATGACAATAAGTTGACCGAGAATAAAACAAAGGGAATAGATTATCTATTTCCGGATGGTTTTGCATATTTCGTACATAACACCCAATTATTAACCGATATGGGGGTTCGCGTACCTTATATTCTCACAGCCGGGCATCATGACGATGGCGATTTTGATTATGCAATTGATGAATGCTTTAAAGGTCAAAGTTTGCATGATTATATGAGAAACGGTGGTAATGTTGGGGATATTGCGGATAAAATCATGGCGGTCATGGACAGGATGGCATCTAAAAAGCGGATATTTTATGGCCCTCCGATGGAAAATAAACCCAACGATATTTCTGAGGTACAGTTAGTATTTAACTTTACTGCAGAAGAGCTAAATATTGCATCAAAGTTGGACAATGAAGTTTCTGTCTTGCAGCCAAATGTACTGCAGAATGGTGAAATCGGACTCATTGATATAGAGGGTATAAAATTTTTTGATATTGAATATGACTGGGCGGTTATAAATCTTGTTTATGGTGATACGATACCGCTACCGAAGTTTATAAATACCGAGAAGCTTGAGTTTTATAAGCTGTGTTTGAAAATAGGATATATTTCGGCAGCAACCGACTATCTCAAAAATGTAGATGGCAATGATAAATGGTTTAGAAATGTTCGTGAGAGCAATTTGTGTGATATAAAAAGGATGTTGTTAAGTACATCATGTTGATGACAGGCGGGCACAAATAAGGTGGCCTGAATTGTTCCAACGGATGATATGGGGTGGCTTTTAGCTATCCCATATAATTATTACTTTGAGAGCAATGGGGTATAAAAAAACTATCGGAAGGCAATATAATGCAACTTCGAAATATAAATCCTGCAAATAATATGTATATAACATATAATTATACTTGATAACAGTCATTACCAGGTATATAATCATAGGAAAAAGCCGTTATGGAACAAGATATTTGAAAAATTTGAGGAGGAATTGAATATGAGCTCGAAATCTTACAATCCTTATGCAAATGCCCAAGCCCAATTTGATCGCGTAGCTGAAATGATAGGGCTGGAGCAGGGTGTCCGTGAATTGTTACGCCAGCCCATGAGAGAATATCATTTTACAATACCGGTGCGGATGGATGACGGAACCACAAAGATCTTCAAGGGTTTCCGTATACAGCATAATGATGCCAGAGGACCTGCAAAAGGGGGAATTCGTTTTCATCCTCAGGAGACGGAAGATACAGTTCGAGCTTTGGCAATGTGGATGACATGGAAATGTGCTGTAGTGGATATTCCTTTAGGCGGAGCCAAGGGTGGGGTTGTCTGCGATCCGCACAATCTCACAGAGGGAGAACAAGAAAGACTGTGTCGAGGATACGTAAGACAGCTATCAAAGGTTATCGGACCTTGGAACGATGTCCCTGCTCCGGATGTTATGACAAGCGGAAAGCATATGTTGTGGATGCTTGACGAGTTTGAGACTATTGTCGGAGGGCGATATCCCGGTATGATCACGGGGAAACCTGTAGGAATGGGTGGCTCCCTGGGAAGAACGGAAGCTACCGGTTATGGGCTTATCTATGTACTGCGTGAAGCCCTGAAGGAATTGGGGATAAAGCCGGAGGATACAACTGCCAGTATTCAAGGTTTTGGAAATGTGGCCCGTCATGCGGCTAAGATGTATCAAACCATCGGAGGGAAAATCCTGGCCGTATCTTGCTGGGATAATGCTGACAAAAAGGCATATACTTTTGTTAATAAAGAAGGCATAGATGTTGAAGCCATGATTTCCATTACCGATACATACGGTAGCATAGATAAAGAAAAAGCGATGGATATGGGTTGTGAGATACTGGACGGAGAGGCTTGGCTGGAGCAGGATGTGGACATTCTGATACCGGCGGCACTGGAGAATCAGATCACTTTGGTTAATGTTGATAGAATAAGCAAGAGTGTTAAAATATTATTGGAAGGTGCCAATGGCCCGACTACTCCCGATGCCGATGATGTTATAAAGCAAAGAGGCATATTCTTGATTCCGGATTTTCTGGCCAATGCAGGAGGGGTAACCTGCAGTTATTTCGAACAGGTTCAATGTAACATGAATTATTATTGGGAAAAAGATGAAGTCCTCGATAAACTGAATACGAAGATGACGGCTGCCTACAAAGCGGTGAGCGAATTAGCCAAGAGGAGAAATCTATATATGCGGGATGCGGCTTATGTAATTTCCGTTAGCCGCGTAGCACAGGCTGTGAAAATGCGTGGATGGGTATAATTCTGTAGCGCAGCAGATGATAAAAAGATTGATTATAAAAGGTGCAATGCCATGAATAATCATACCTTTCATAATGAATATTCATTGGACAACTTAAAAGAGAGGGCAAAGGAATTAAACTGCCTTTATCAGGTGGATGAGATTTTGGGCAACCAAAGGCTGTCACTTTCAGAACTTTTCAATCAGCTGATAAAAGCGGTTCCTTCTGGTTTTCAATATCCGGAGATCTGTCGTGTAAGAATAGTTTATCAGAATCGCAGCTACCAATTGCCTGATTTCAGGATAACACCGTACTTGGAAAGCTGTGATATCAGGATGGATGATAAATGGGTCGGAACCATCGAAGTCGTTTATATTGAAGAGATCCCGATAAGTGAAGAGGGATATTTTCTCGAGAAGGAACAAAAACTCATTCGAACAATTGCTGATCGTATCGGGCAGACATTGCTGCAACGTCACATCAAACAAGTTATGCAAGAATTGGACAGTTCCAGGCATGTCCTCGGCGAAAGGGAAGGTTCCGGTAATGAATGGCTTGTAATTGTTGACCTCCTAATAAAGACGGATCAGGATATGCTGCTTAATATCTGCAGAAAGATGATACATCATCTGTGCAAAAGTGGTATTAAGGAGGCAGAAGAGATACTGTGGAAGTTCAGTTCTGAGTCAAGGCTGCTCTTTGACTCAGAACTGAATTATCCTCTGGAGAAATTGCCGCAAGGTGATTTGCTCCATATATCCGAAAAAACGTTTGAGATTGCCTCAAAGCATTTGAACCCAAAAGAGATTACTATAAGATTAAAGAGATGGATTCAGGAAGAGAAAACTAACTCCTTGATAAAGAGTATTGATCGGGTGGATGTATCGGTGGGTGAAATAGTTGATGCCATCACCCGTTACAGGAATATCAGTGCTTACGGCAAATCCTATTATTCCCCCGCCGAGCATTGGCTTACCGTAGCTCTCATTAGGCGCTTTTTATCGGAGAAATTAGAATTTATCTCCATTGCCAGGCCGCATATAGAAGTCAACGATTTTTATGATATTGTCACACACCTGATCTTTCCTGAAGGCAGTCACGGTAAGATTGGTGGAAAGAGTACGGGCCTTTTTTTGGCCCAGCAGATTCTTAAAAAGGCGGAAGCCGATTCTCCTGGCCTATATTCTGTTAAGGTGCCGAAGACGTGGTATATAGCTACCGATGAAATAAAAGAATTTCTGCACTATAACAATCTGGAAGAATTAAACATACAAAAATATAAAGAGCTATATGAGATACGGCTTGATTATCCCAATATTATTCAGACTATGAAGAATTGCAGATTTCCGGAGGGAATAATAAAAAGCCTATCCATGGCTTTGGATGATTTTGGTGATTCTCCTCTAATCGTCCGAAGTTCAAGTCTGCTTGAGGATCAAGAAGGGGCGGCATTTTCTGGAAAATATAAGAGTTTGTTTTTGGCCAATCAAGGTACCAAAAAGGAACGATTGGAAGCGTTAATGAACGCAATTGTTGAAGTCTATGCTTCAATGTATTCGCCGGATTCCATTCAATACCGGGCTGAACGGGGCATGCTTGATTTTCCTGAAGAAATGGGAATTATGATTCAGGAGGTAGTGGGGACAAAAATCGGACACTATTATTTTCCCCTCTTTTCGGGGGTTGCATTTAGCAACAATGAGTTCCGTTGGTCTCCCAGAATCAAACGGGAAGATGGCCTGATCCGTCTTGTGATGGGACTGGGGACGCGAGCTGTTGATCGGGTAAGCGACGATTTTCCGGTATTGGTCTCCCCCGGGCAGCCTAAACTGAAGGTGAATATTGCACCCGACGAAGTGAGATATTATTCGCAGAAAAAAATAGATCTGATCAATTTGAAGAAAAATGTATTTGAAACTGTTGAAATAGAAAGGCTTTTAAGAGAATTTGGGGAAGAAATCCCTAAAGTTTATCAGATTGTATCGGTATACAAACATGATTATATCAGCAAACCTCTGGCCTTTGATATAGATTTTCAGAAGGATGAATTGGTAGTAACATTTGACGGGCTTATTTCTGATACACCCTTCATTAAAAAGGTCGATCTCATTTTGAAGAAGCTACAGGAAGAATTGGGCACTCCGGTAGATATAGAATTTGCTTCGGATGGTGAGAATTTTTATCTTTTACAATGCAGGCCGCAGAGTTTTGGTGCCGCTCATTCACCTGCACCTATACCAAAGGATGTTGATCCGAAGGATATTATCTTCTCGGCCAACAAATATATCTCCAATGGAATTATTTCGGATATCTCCTGTATAGTATATGTGGTTCCTGAGGCATACAATCAAATTCATGAATTCGATGATTTTATTAACATAGGAAGGGTTGTGGGGCAGTTGAATTCCTTGCTCCCCAAACGTCGTTTTATCCTCATAGGACCGGGACGTTGGGGCAGCAGGGGAGATGTCAAGCTGGGAGTACAGGTGCGCTATTCGGATATCAATAATACGGCTGCTCTTATAGAGGTGGCCCATAGAAAAGCCGGATATTTACCCGAGCTATCCTTCGGGACTCATTTTTTCCAGGATTTAGTTGAGGCGGATATTCGTTATCTTCCCCTGTACCCCGATGACGCTAATATAGTTTTCAATGAAAAGTTTTTGACGGGATCCGACAATATGCTGCCGCAGTTGTTGCCTCAATGGGCCTATCTGAAAGATGTTGTAAAGGTTATTGATGTGCTTAAGGCTTCCCATGGTAAGGTATTAAAGATTGTTATGAATGCGGAGCTGGAGGAAGCTCTTGGTTATTTGGAGTCCCCCTCAGAACGGAGGGCGGACTCATATGAGAAAACTGTTAAACCCGTAAGAATAGAAAAAGATACGGAGTTTAACTATGACGACAGATATTGGCGATGGCGTTATCATATGGCAGAGCGTATAGCTGCAAACCTTGATCCGAAACGCTTTGGAGTTAAAGGGATGTATTTATTTGGAAGTACAAATAACGGTACTGCAGGCCCCGGCAGCGATATTGATTTGCTTGTCCATTTTGATGGTTCTGAAAGACAGCGGGAAGAACTTTTGCAGTGGCTGCAGGGATGGAGCCTGTGTCTTGCAGAGATGAATTATCAAAGAACCGGGTATTTGTCTGATGGCCTGCTGGATGTGCACATCATAACGGATGAGGATATTGCAAAAAAGACGGCTTTTGCCGTCAAAATCGATGCAATTACAGACCCGGCCCAGCCTTTGAAGTTAAAGAATAATGCGGAACGATGAAAAAGACCGGATATTCGTATTGAAAAGGCTTTATTGACAAATGGATTATTTTGTCTATATAATTTTTATGTAATAGCATTTAATGACAACGAAATATGGAATAAAGGGGAGTAATCCATTGCACGATGCAAGTCCCCCAATCGTCAATCCGGTGCCGGAGTAGCAGTATACGAGGCACCCGGTTGGGAGGCAGACGCAAGTCTGAGGATGAGACCTTTATCCGGCTCTGTATTATGGCTGGAGAGAGGTCTTTTTGATTATGCAAAAAATACAGCCTGATTTCATATTCTGCAGGCTGGGATGATTTGTTGGAAATATGAAATAATATTCTCCAAAGGGTGGCCTTGAAAGTTTTGCTTTTTTCAGAAAGCTACCTTCTCCATTAAGGATTACCGGTTTCCGATTCGCAATAAAAAGACGAATAAGAGAGGTGTTGTTATGGAAAACATAAAATGGCACACGGTGTCAATAAGAGAGGTCGAGGAAAAGCTGTCAACATCGTTTGAAAAAGGGCTTTCAAGGGACGAAGCGCGCCGGCGTCTTGAAAAATACGGTCCCAATGAACTGGAACAAAAGGATCACAAATCAGTTTTTTCCATGCTTCTGGATCAGTTTAAAGATTTCATGGTAATCGTTTTGATAGTAGCTGCCATTATTTCCGGCATTCTCGGTGAATTAACCGATTCTATCATAATAATGCTCATTGTTATTCTTAACGCCATTTTGGGTGTTGTACAGGAGTACAAGGCCGAACAGTCGCTTGAAGCTTTAAAGAGAATGGCTTCACCTGCTGCAAAGGTTATAAGGGACGGAAATCCCGATGTCATTCCTGCATCCCAATTGGTAGTCGGAGACATTGTAATTCTGGAAACCGGAGAGCTTGTTCCTGCGGACATCCGCCTTGGTCAAACGTCCAATCTGAAGATTGAGGAAGCCGCATTGACGGGTGAATCGGTGCCGGTTGAAAAGCACAGCGAAACATTGGAAGAGGAAGATATATCCGTTGGTGACAGGTTGAATATGGCTTATTCGGGCTGTATAGTAACATACGGACGGGGTAGGGGTATTGTAGTAGCCACTGGTATGGACACCGAGATGGGCAGGATCGCTGAGATGATACAAACCCATGAAGATACGACCACCCCTTTGCAAAAGCGCCTGGAAGTTTTGGGGAAAAGCCTGGCAACGGCAGCTTTAGCTATATGTGCGGTGATTTTCATTGTAGGCATACTATATGGCAAGAATATATTCAATATGTTTTTGACTTCGGTTAGTCTGGCCGTAGCCGCAATACCCGAAGGGCTTCCTGCTATAGTGACAATAGTGCTGGCCATAGGGGTACAGCGTATGGGCAGGCGCAATGCCATCATACGAAAGCTGCCATCGGTGGAGACCTTGGGCAGCGCTACCGTGATATGTTCCGATAAAACCGGTACGTTGACGCAAAACCGTATGACAGTGGAGCAGATTTATTACAACGATGGGTTTATCAATACACGCCAGCTCACCGATAAAAATGAAATTGATCAGCACCTGCAGCTTTTAATATCCGTCGGTATTATGTGCAATGATACTCAAATCGTGGTCGAAGGGCAAGACAAAAAAACCGTTGGTGATCCCACCGAAACGGCATTGGTGGAACTGGGTTTAAAGGTAGGACTGGATAAGGATATTATGGATGCGGACATACCCAGGGTCGATGAGCTGCCCTTTGATTCTGAAAGAAAGCTTATGAGCACCGTGCATAGAATGGATAACGGATACCGGGTGTTCACAAAGGGTGCCCCCGATGAGTTGGTGGCCCGGTGTAATAGGATTCTTTTGAATGGAGAAGTTGTGGAACTGTCTCAGCAGCAGATGCAGGAGATCTGGAACGCAAATGATAATATGGCGTCCAAGGCATTAAGGGTGCTGGGGCTGGCATACAAAGATCTGGATACAATTGAATTTTTGAACAAGGAGGAGGAACTGGAAAAGGATCTTATATTTGTGGGTCTGGTCGGCATGATAGATCCGCCAAGGCCGGAAGCAAAAGAAGCCATAAAGATATGTAAACGGGCTGGTATAAAGCCGGTTATGATCACCGGCGATCATAAAATTACCGCAGTGGCAATTGCAAGGGAACTGGGGATCCTAAAACACGAAGATGAGGCTATAACGGGAGCAGAATTAGAACGCCTTTCGGATGAGGAATTTAGGGAAAGGGTGAAGAATTATTCGGTATATGCTCGGGTATCTCCAGAGCACAAGGTTAAGATCGTCAAAGCATGGCAGAGCTGGGGAGAGATAGCTGCCATGACGGGCGATGGAGTAAATGATGCTCCTGCTCTTAAGCGGGCTGATATTGGCGCTGCTATGGGTAATATAGGTACCGATGTGGCTAAAGAAGCTTCCGATATGGTGCTTACCGATGATAATTTCGCCACCATTGTAGCGGCAGTCGAGGAAGGAAGGATAATATATTCAAACATATTGAAAGCAATCCAATTCTTACTGTCATGCAATATAGGCGAGATTCTGGTGCTGTTTATTGCAACCATGTTAAACTGGCGTGAACCGTTGCTGCCAATACATATACTTTGGGTTAACCTTGTAACCGACAGCCTGCCGGCCCTGGCCCTTGGTGTGGAACCTGCCGAGCCCGATATCATGGATAAAAAGCCCAGGGATCCTCAGGCCAGGATATTCGACAAAGGCATGATCGCAAGAATTATCTATCAGGGAATTATGATTGGAGCATTGACCCTTACGGCTTATGCAATAGGTTTCAGGGATAGTTATGTAGTAGGGCAGACCATGGCTTTTTGTGTGCTGGCTTTAAGCCAATTGAGCCATGTGTTCAATGTACGCTCCAACAAGCATTCAATCTTTAGGATAGGCTTTACATCCAATCGTTATGTTCTGGGGGCAGTTGCAATTTCAGGATTGCTTCAGATTGCGGTTATAAGTATCCCATTTTTGGCAAATGTCTTTAAAGTGGTACCCCTTGAAACTAAACACTGGCTCTGGATATTGTTATTAACGTTAGCACCCGTCGTTGTTGTTGAAATTGTAAAATTGTTGGGTTATAATACGACAAAAGATGAAGCATCATAAGCGGTTGCCGGCTTGGATTAATGCAAGATGCGAATCTATGGACCCGTCTGGTACCATACGGTTTATCCTTTATAATACAGTAAATACCGATTAGCAGGGTAGAAATTGAAAATTTCTGGATACCGGATGGGTATACTTATATCTGGAATGGGAGGAGAAATGATGAAATCATGGAGCCTGCGTAAGCTGGTATTGTCAGGAATTTTAGCTGCATTGGTATTTGTAGTTACTGCATTTACCAAGATACCTTCCCCTTTTGTAAAGGGGGCTTATTATCATGCAGGGGACAGCATAATTTATCTTAGCGCTTTGGTTTTGGGACCCGCTGTTGCTGCAGTGGTAAGCGGATTGGGTTCGTTTCTCTCGGATCTGTACCTTGGCTTTCCCCTTTATATGTTTGCAACGCTGGTTATAAAAGGGCTCATGGGAGGCATTGCCGGATACTTTTTGTATGTGCCTCATGGCAGAGTATCATGGTCGAGGAAGTTTGTAGGAATTGCTGCAGCCGGCTTGTGGATGGCTATTGGATATTATATATTCGAGGTATTTATAGTTAGAATTGTTGATTGGAGGGCGAATATCCCCAACCTCTTTGCCAATATAGCTCAGGCTTTTGTTGGCGCGGTGATCTTTTTGGCATTATCCAAACCCTTGGAAAGGCTGAAGGACCTTTGATATTGTAGCAAATATGCTTATAAGCGTGTTTAATGCACGCTTTTTAATTTATCAATAAGGTATCCAATATTCCGCGTCAATTGGTTGCGAAATTTACAAAATCATAACTCTCTGTTATAAAGCTGTAAGCGTTTAATTATTTTTTGCAGGAATCCATTCCAGCCAGGTCGAATATATCCTTGTATCCATCCAAAGGGTATTGCTTAAAAGTCAGAGAACAATATATCAGATATTTTAAATCAAAAATAGGAGTGATGAGAATATGGCATTGATAAACCCGTTGAAATTTCTGCAAAAGGCACGGGAAAAAGGGGTAGCAATTGCAGCCTTTAACGTTCACAACCTGGAAACCATTCAGGCTGTAGCTGAAGGTGCGGCTGAAGAGAGGGCCCCGGTCATCATACAGACCACTCCCGGTACCCTGAAACATGCCGGAGTCGAGTACATAGCGGCATGTGTAAAGGTGGCTGCTGAGAAGCACAACATACCGATTGCCCTTCATGTTGATCATTGTCCATCCTATAACACCATTGTACAGTGCATAAGAAACGGCTATACGTCGGTAATGATTGATGGTTCTCATCTGCCTTATGAAGAAAATGTAGCCCTGGTGAAGAAGGTGGTTGAGGTGGCTCACAGTGTCGGGGTTCCGGTTGAAGGAGAGTTGGGACGTATTGGAGGTGCCGAGGACGATCTGACGGTGGACGAGCGGGAGGCTACATTTACGGTGCCCGAGGAAGCCAGGGACTTTGTTGAAGCTACCGGTGTTGATACCCTGGCCATAGCCATAGGGACGGCTCACGGGGTATATAAATGGGAACCCAGGCTGGATTTTAAACGGCTGGCCGATATCAGGAAATTGGTGGATGTACCTCTGGTTCTTCACGGTGCATCGGGGGTTGACGACGAAAGCATAAGGAAGGCTATTGCCGGAGGTATCTGCAAGATCAACATAGCCACCGAGTTAAAAATACCTATGGCGGAGGCTATCCAGGAGGTATTTCGGGCCAAACCAGGGGAAAACGATCCGAGAAAATATATGGGGCCGGCAAAGGAAGCTGTAAAACAGGTGGTGCGCAACAAAATCAGGCTTTGCGGTTGTAACGGACTGGCTGATGAATTGGAGGGACGCTGGTGATTCTTGCTATTGCTATGAACCCCGCCATTGATAAGGTGTATGCAGTAGACGATTTTACCGTAAACAAAATTTTCCGTGCTAAATCAATGGCGGCGACAGCTGGTGGAAAAGGGCTAAACGTGGCCAGAGTAGCACGGACTTTGGGTGAAACGGTTATGGTCTCTGGTTTTGTTGGTGGCAGTGCCGGTCAGTTTATAAACAATCAGCTTAGGAAAATCGGTATTATAAGCGAGTTTGTGCAGGTTGACGGGGAAACGAGGACATGCATTAATATATTGGATGAGAAGAACGGCACCTCTACCGAGGTTTTGGAACCAGGGCCAATAATTGCCCCCGATGAGTACCGCAATTTTTTACAGCGATTTGAAGGGCTCCTGGACGATTGTGATGTGATAACGGCTTCCGGAAGCCTGCCTCAGGGAGTACCGGCCAGCTCTTACAGAGAGCTTATAAGCATTGCCAGAACCAAGGGGAAAAAATTTATACTGGATACCAGCGGTGAATACTTGAGAGAAGGTATCAAGGAAGGCCCTTTCATGGTAAAGCCCAATCAGCATGAACTTTCGCAGGTTATGGGATACAATATATCATCCAGAGATGATTGTATTAGGGCATTGAAGCAACTTAAGAAGGCCGGCGTCTGTTTGCCAGTGGCCACCCTTGGGGACAAAGGTTGTGTGGCTGCCTTACATGACGGCATATATCATTTTTATTCCCCGCCTATAAAGGTAGTTAGCCCCGTGGGATCGGGGGATGCATTTGTTGCAGGCTGTGCTGTTGCATTAAGCAGAGGCAGGGAGCCTGTTGACGTGATAAAGCTGGGGATGGCCTGTGGTATGGCTAACACCCAATTTTTTGAAACCGGGATGGTTTCCAATGAGCTGGTGGATAGGTTTTTGAAGAGCATCCAAATTGAGATATGGAGCCGGGAAGATGTGTAAAAGCAGAATCGGATGATTCCGGCCAGCGCAATAATAGCTGTAAACGTTTTGTTTAGACGGTCCTGACTTTCGGATTTGATCCGGGTCAGGACCGTCAATGTATAGAAATGTAATCATTTGTTTATATTTTTGTGCTTTTGTTAATGATATAATCAATTTAGCAGTTCATGGCGTTGAAACGGAACAAAACCGCCATTCCGGCTGCTGTCTCCAGTTTTGTCATCTCCCGGTTTATGGCGTTGAAGTGGGATAAAGCCGTGATAGCGCTTTGTATACTTTTTGTTATAACGATGCTTTGGTATCTCCTGTGGTGTTTAGAAAAATATAATTCAATTGACATTAATAGCACACTATATGGAACGGGTGGAGGTAAAGGTGTGAAAGAGAGATTTTTAATAATAACTGTCCTGATCTTTTTTCTGGTACAGCCGGTTGCCGGGTATACGGCAATTGCCGAAGATACCGGGGGGATTATCATGAAGGCCCGGATGGGCTTTGACGGTCAGTTTAAGCTGGGACATTGGACTCCGGTTACCATCGATATCGAAAATACGGGAGAGGATATACAGGGTGTTCTGGAGGTTGAAATACAACAACCTAACAGGCTTACATCAATCGTATATTCAACCCCGGTTGTGATCCCGCAGGATACCAGAAAGCAATTTAATCTCTATGTTCAAGTAAACACTCTTCAAAAGGATTTTACGGTCCGGCTTGTCCGACAGGGTACTGAAATATCCAGCACTGAAATTAAGGGTATGGTGTCGGTTACAGGAGACAAATACATGTTGGGTCTCATCACGGATGACAGGGAGGCATTGAATTACTGGAAAGCTTCCCTGGGCAGCAATCGAATTTTCTTTGATTACCAAGCCGTGCATCTTGATATAGAAAATTTCCCGGACAAAAAGGAAATTCTTGATAATTTTTCAATTCTTATACTGAACAATGCCGATACCGGAAGCTTTACCCAACATCAGGCAGAGGCCCTGAAACGTTGGCTGTTTGACGGCGGCATAATGATTGTGGGTACTGGTGCCAACGGCCAAAAGACTCTGGCAGGCTTGCAGGATCGAATTCTTTCGACAACCTCATCGGGCATCGTACGGCTTGAAAAAATTGATGTCCTGGAAACCGTCGGAGAGGAGCCCATATCCGGTGATGCACCTTTCGAGATAATGGATTTAACAGTTGATAATGGGGATGCGGTGCTTCAGTACAAAAACAGGGGAATAGTATGGAAGTTGCCCCGTGGGGCCGGTTGTATTTTTGTATCGGCTTTTGACCTGGGCTTGGAACCCATTGTGAGTTGGACCGGGAATAGGATGCTTTGGGAAAACATATTGAATTCTCATCTGAGCGCCGAAAAGATAAATATACTGAAAAATAGTGGGATGAGCCAATATAAAGATGCCGGGATAGGAATCAGTCAGACTAATCGGCTCCGGGAAGCCCTGGGCCTGGGTATAAAGGAGATGGATTTGCCCTCGTTTTCAAAGCTGTTGTTAATTCTGGGCGCATATCTGTTGGCTGTAGGACCCATAAATTACATAATACTCAAACGATTTGACAGGCGGGAGTGGGCATGGTTTACCATTCCGCTTATAGTGCTTATTTTCTCCGGAATTATATATGGGTTGGGGTATACAGCCAAGGGCAGCGAGATTATAACGAATACCATATCGTTGATAAGACTGGAACAGGACGATGACACGGCCAGCGTAGAAAGCTGCATCGGAATATTCGTTCCTAAAAAAGGGAATTACCAGGTTGGGATCGATGATGATTTACTGCTTGCACCGGGCAATGAGGATATATATTATGACTATTCCAACCCTTCGCCTGCAAGTAACCAAAAAGAACAGAAACGGCCTGTGGAAGCCAGGGTAGTGCAGGGTAAATCTCCTTCCATAACATTTTATAATACAAGCATATGGACCATGCGGGATTTTGAAGTAGACAGCATCGTGGATGGGTTTGGCAGATTGGATGCCGATCTCTATTTTGAGGGTAACAGGATAAAGGGGAGTATAACCAACAACACCCTCTATCCGCTGGAAGATGTGGTTGTGTATACCTGCTACGGATACCACGTGTTGGGCAATTTTGCAGCTGGGGAAAAGAAGCAGGTGGATGTACCGGTGTTTGCCAGAGTGGGACAGGGCCAGCTTCCCGGCTTGCGGTTTTACCAGCTGGTGGACGAGGTATTTCCATATCCCGATGGCAGGTCGGGCGGACACATGGATGCTGATGAACAGCGCGAGAAGTATATTCGAAGACAGATCATACAAAGATTGATAATGTCTTATCCGGGAGCACCATATCTCATTGCAAAGCGGGTATACAGCCTTTCGCCCATCCAAAGCTCCCTAAGCCTTATAGGTTTCAACACGCAGAGGATTGTCAAAAATATCAGGGTGAACGGAGAGGTGCCCGAAGCCACTTTCCACAGGAATGTTGTTACAGCCCAATTCATTGTACCTCATACCAGGGATGGAGAGGTATATATTCCGCCTGGTGTCATAATGGCTGCTTTAGCCGGAGAGAAGAGCCAGGGGATAGTATACAATGAAGGAAATACAGTGACCGTTATGGGACAGGGAACGGCTGTGTTTCGCTTTGATATGAAGCCATACAGTGATTTGGATTTTTCATGGCTTAAAATATACTTGAATTATGACGATCTAAAACCCGAATTATCAATATATGATCCGCAGAAAAACGACTATGTTGATACCGGCGAAGGAATCTCGGTGGACAATAAGCAATGCATCGTAACTATTGAAAAGCGGGTCTTGGAAAGATATATGACATCTCAGGGCGAGTTGGAGCTGGCAGTCAGGTTTTCGGTTAACTCAACGCTTTCCGGGAGGCCGGAAGGACATGGGTTGCTGCAGCTACCCACCCTATCGGTAGAAGGGAGGGCACGTTGATGCTGATCATTAGGGATCTTGTAAAGAGATATGGCAATTTTACAGCCGTAGATCATCTCAATATGCACGTGCAGCGCGGGCAGATATTTGGATTTATTGGTCCCAACGGGGCAGGTAAAACCACAACCATGAAGATCATAGCCACCCTGTTGGCGCCTACCTCAGGTCAGGTGATGGTGGATGGGGTGGAACTGCAAAAGGATCCTATAAAGATAAGGGAGAAGATAGGCTATATGCCTGACTTTTTCGGGGTGTATGATAACCTGAAGGTAATGGAATACCTGGATTTTTACGGCAGTGCCTACGGCATTGAATACAGGCAGCGTCGCAGGATTGCCGAGGATTTGCTGGAGTTGGTGGATTTGAGAGACAAAAAGGATGCCTATGTGGATACGCTGTCCCGGGGAATGAAGCAGCGGTTATGTCTGGCCCGATGCTTGATTCACAATCCCGAGCTGCTCATACTGGACGAACCTGCATCGGGGATGGATCCAAGAGCTCGTGCTGAGATAAAGGGAATACTCAAGGAGCTCAAGCGAATGGGCAAGACAATACTGATAAGTTCCCATATACTTGCTGAATTGAGTGAGATATGCGACTGTGTAGGAATTATAGACAGAGGCAGGATGGTTGTACAGGGTAGCGTGGATCATATTGTCCGACGGATGGAAGGGGAAGCCGTGGTCAGGTTAAAGGTGCTAAGGGATGTGGACAGGGCGGTGAAGCTGCTTAAGGAACAACCGATGGTCACTGGCATTGTGCAGGAGGAGCAGTTTCTGGAGGTGACCTGCAAAGGGAATGACGAAGAGCTGTGGAAACTGCTTCGCACTCTTGTAAACAGCGAAATTCCGGTTATATCCTTCAATAAAGCGGAGGGCAACCTTGAGCATATATTTATGGAGGTGACCAGCGATGAAGAAATGGTATTATAACCCGGTGTTGGCCAGTAGCCTTAAGACCAGGATGAGGGGCTGGAGAACGGCTGCATCGGTAACCGCTTATCTGGGTGTTATGCTGTTTATTGCCTATATCTTCTTTAAAATTTATATAGAAGCTCAGGCGATAAACGGGATTTCCGTCAACGCAAATCAATCGGTGGGGCTACAGGTGTACCTGACATTGGCAATTATTCAATTTGCGCTTATACTGCTGATTACTCCTGCTCAGACAGCCGGGGTGGTAAGCAGTGAGCGGGAAATGCAGACGCTGGACCTCCTTCTGTGTACTAAAATGTCCTCTGCGGCAATAATAATGGGAAAGCTGTTGTCTTCCCTTGGGTTCATACTTCTGTTGATAATTGCATCCATACCCCTTTTCAGCCTGGTGTTGCTGTTTGGCGGCATTGCCCTTGAGGATATTGCTATCCTGTTTCTGTTTTATATAGTTACAGCTTTTGGGGTGGGAAGCATAGGGGTATTCTATTCCACGCTTTTTAAAAGAACCGTTGTATCCACAGTTGTCACCTATGTTACAATTTTCTTCCTGGGAATAGTATCGGTGGTGCTGGGTACTTACATGATGGCCATGCACTACTCCCAGCCTTCTCAACCAGCGGACTACTATATTCCGTTTATCCTCTACATAAATCCTGGAGTGGGTTTGGCCGACCTTCTTTCAACACAGGCGGGAGGCCAGTATGTTCTTCCCTATGGAATAATAGGTTTGCTTATCGGGCAGGTGGGCAACATACCTCAGGGTTGGTTTCAACAGCTGCCGTTTTGGGTGAAAAATATCGGCGTTATATCCATCATAGCCACATTATTGCTTGTTATAAGCACATGGAGCATAAGGCCTAATAAGAGAATGGGGGCAAGGATATGGAAAGTCCGGCGGTCCGGTTGATAATGCAATGTGGGTATGGAAAGATAACACTGTTTTTTGAGAGAAAGATGCAATTTAAAAGGGTACTCAGAGAAAGAAGGGCTTAACAAATGGGGAAAGCGGCGGATAGAAGATTATACGGCGCTCTGAAGCGTATAAGAAGGCGTTTGCTCCTGCGCCATTTTGTGAGATTCATTATACTGGGAACTGTTGCTGCGTTGGTACAGGCAGCCGTATGGCTGGGAGCGTCATTCATTGTTCCAATATACTATATTTGGCATAAATCGGCCGTCTGCGGGGCCGTTACCTTAATGACGTCAGTTTTGGCAGGAGCTGTCTTACGGCCATCCATGCGGGATGCCGCCCGTGAAGCCGATCGGCAGGGTTTGCAGGAGAGGGCTGTCACCGCATATGAACGTATGGGCCTTGATGATGTTTTTTCAGTGGCACAAAGAGAGGATGCTATAAACAGGCTAAATGAGTTTGATGTCAGCACAATTCCGGTTATGCCACCCAAAAGATGGGTGTATTGGGGGTTAGCTGTATCATTGTTGATTTTTGTAGGCTAGATTCTTCCAAACCCCCAGCGCGATATTGTAGATCGTCGTATAAGGGTGCAGAAGGAAATAGAGGAACAGGCGGAAAGGCTGCAAGAAAGGGTGTGGGACAATCTTGCGGGAGAGATCGACCTTTCCGAAGAAGAAAAGCAGGAGCTAATGAAGCTGATAGATCAGTTGGCAGATACTCTCAGACAGAGCAGGGATTATAGGGAAGTTCTCAAGGAAATCTCCAGAGCTGAACAAAATCTGTCCGACATGACAAGGCGGTTTCAGCAGACGCGAATGGCTTTGCTGGGGAGCGAGCTAGAAAAGCATGGATTGACCGGCCCTTTGGGCCAAGCCATCAGGGCTATGGATGCCCAGGGTATAATGAATGAGCTTGGGACTTTGAAAAAACGTCTTGAACAGGGTGATATGGTTCAGGAGGCCATGGAATCCCTCAGAAGGGCGCTGGAGGAAGCGGCCAAAGCTTTGCCGGAGGGCGGCTTAAAGCAGCAGCTTGAAAATGTTGCATCCGTATTGGCATCAGATATTGCCGGTGGTATGGCAGGTGAAAAGGATGATGTTCGGGAAGCCTTGGATACTTTGCAAGAAGTGCTTGTTGATGCGGTTCAAGGCAATGTATCCAATATAGCGGATATTTCGTTTTTGCTACAAAGCATGAAGGCCAGTATAGCCAGTGCGATTGGACAGGATTTTCGGATGGTTCAAAGGGACATGAGCTACGGTTCGGGCAACCAAAGCGGTGGTAATGGCGACCCCGATAGCCAAAACAGAGATGGTGGTAGTTTGGATAGCCAGAGCAGTGGCGGAACGGGCGGTGAGAGCCAGCATGGCAGCCAGGGGGCGGAAGGCACCGGCAATGTATCAGGCGGCCAGGATTCTGAAGGCTTCGATAATGCATCGGGTGACCATAGCTCCGGCAGCGGTTTCGGGAATAACAGCTCGGGGAACGGTAGCCAAGGGACATCCGATGGCGGTGCGGGAACCGGAGTTGGAAGCGGGAGTACCGGTCAGTATGCAGGATACCGGGAAGGAGGTTCATCGCAGGGATACGGGCAGAAGGGACAGGGTGATCCCAATTCATACGGGAGTTATGAGCGGATATACGATCCTAGCCAACTGGGAAGCAGTGGCAAGGGCGATAATGTTGCGGGAACCCCGACGGGACAAGGAACGGGTGAACAGGTGGAAATCGGCCCGGGTATTGGAAGCTTTGACGGCTTCATCCCATATAACGAAGTCTTTGGCAGGTACAGCCGACAGGCAATGGAAAACCTCAATCGTATGGATATTCCACCCGGTATGCGTGAGATGATAAAGGAATATTTTAGCTCCCTGGAATAATTTTTATCGGATACTGAGTTTGGATTTATTGAACTAAAACTTTGTGAAGGCATGAAACAAATTGTCCGAAAAATTGTCAAAAACGAGGTAATACAGGCTTTATGCTTGTACTGTAGGTTTCATGTAGAATCACATCGTAAAGCAAATGGTAATGGAATCTGCTGATGGGTTGGAAGTAAAGAAAATGGGATTAATATAGAATTTTTTGGTGTCCTTACACCGTCAAACATCATATCGATGAACGGGGGATACAAGTGGATGTAACTATAAGTGATATAGAAGGTTTTGCCAGGAAGGTGGAAGAGATAGAGAATCAGATAGCCAAGGAGATAGTGGGTCAGAGGGATGTTATACGTCAGGTCATAATGGCCATGCTGGCCGGAGGAAATGTATTGCTGGAGGGTGTGCCGGGTTTGGGGAAAACCCGCCTGGTGCGCGCTATAAGCAGGACATTGGCTCTATCCTTTAACCGCATACAGTTTACGCCGGATCTTATGCCGGCCGATGTTACCGGCACCAACATAGTTGTTCGTGATGAGAAGGGTAATAGCCGGTTTGAGTTTCAACCCGGTCCCGTATTCAGCAACATAGTATTGGCCGACGAGATCAACCGTGCTACTCCTAAGACCCAGAGCGCTCTTTTGGAGGCAATGCAGGAACATACTGTGACGGTGAGCGGTGTAACCCGTAAACTGCCTCAGCCTTTTTTTGTACTGGCAACGCAAAACCCTATCGAACAGGAGGGAACTTATCCCCTGCCTGAAGCCCAGCTGGACAGGTTTTTGTTCAAGATACTTGTGGGATTTCCGTCCCTCAGTGAGCTGCACCACATTGTTAATATGACCACCTCCGGTAACGAGGTATATGCCCGAAAGGTAGCCGATGCTCAAACCGTCATGGGGCTAAGAGCAGTTGCAGTGGGAATTCCCATTGCCAGGAGCGTCCAGGATTACGCCCTGAGATTGGTGCTGGCAACTCATCCCGAGAGGGAGGACTCCCCTGAGGTGACAAAGCGTTATATAAGGTACGGTGCCAGCCCCAGGGGAGCTCAGGCCATTATAACCACTGCCAAGGTACGGGCGATTATGGAAGGGCGATACAATGTATCCTTTGATGATATACGGTATGCGGCTTATCCTGCTCTGCGGCACAGGATATTTATAAACTTTGCGGGAATGGCCGAGGGTAAGCAGCCAGATGACCTGATCAGTGATATATTATCCCAGCTTAAGGAGTGAATGCTGTTGAACCATTCGGGAGATCCCCTGTTGGATCAGTACTTCTTAAAAAAATTAGACGGCTTGGTGCTGAATGCCCGCGCAGCCTTAAAAGGCGATATGGGAGGCAACAGAAAGTCAAGAAGCAAGGGAACTTCTATCGAGTTCTCGGACTTCAGAGAGTATGTTGTCGGTGATGATTTCCGCCGTATTGACTGGAATGCCTATGCCCGGTTTGAACGACTGTTTGTAAAGCTGTTTATGGAGGAACGGGAAGCCAGCATTACGGTGTATGTGGATTTAAGCGGCTCCATGGATTGGGGCCGGCCCAATAAGGGGAGGCTTGCCAAACAGCTGGCAGCAGTGTTTGTATATATAGCTCTAGCCAATTTGGACAGGGTGAGTGTGATGGGTATACGGGACGATGTCAGCACATACTTACCCTACTTTTCCGGCAAACAGGGATTCTGGAAGGCTTTGAAATTCATAGACGAGCTGGAATTCGGAGGTAAAACGTCCCTCAGCAATTCCATTAAAAGATATGCCTGCATAAAACCGGGTGGTATAAGTATTTTAATTACCGATCTGTTTTCTAAGGATGGTTATCAGGAGGGTCTTAGATATCTTCAGTATCAGAAACAGGAGATAACCCTTGTACACATTATGGCGCCCTGGGAGCTTGAACCTGAATTAAGCGGCAACCTGCGCCTGATCGACGTGGAGGACGGCAAAGCAAAGGAGATAGTTGTAACTTCTCAGGTTTTGAAAGCTTACAAAAAAACGGTGGATGAATTTTTAAAGGAAGTCGGGACCTTTTGTTATACGAGGGGTATAAACTACATTCCGATCAACAGCGCTGTCACCGTTGAACGGGTAGTTTTTGAAAATCTTGTCAAGTTTGGGTTGGTTAGGTGAATCATATGTTGGGCTTTTTAAATCCTTGGGGGTTTTTGTTTGCTATCTTTATACCGGCCGTTATATTGTTATACCTTTTAAAGCAGCAGTATCAGGAGATAAGGGTTTCAAGCACATTTCTGTGGCAGAAGGCTATTCAGGATATGGAGGCAAGTGTACCGTGGCAGAAGTTGAGGAAAAGCCTCCTGATGTTTTTACAGCTGGTCACCATCGCCCTGTTTACGCTGGCTGTTGCCCGTCCGTTTCTTTACCGGGAGGGCAGGGATTCAGCTGATTTTATAATCGTTCTGGACTGCTCGGCCAGCATGCAGGCTGAAGATGTAAAGCCCACCCGATTTGCAAAAGCCAAAAAGGAGATTGAGAGCTTTATAGATGGTCTGTTTCCGGAACAGCGGTTAACCCTGATTGCTGCCGGCTACCAACCCGATGTTGTTGCCAGCAGGACCAATGATAAGAGAATTTTAAAAGATCGGCTTAATAAAATAGAAGTTACCAACGGCGAGGGCAGTATGGAGCAGGCGCTGTCGTTGGCGCAGGCGCTTGCAAGAGAGCTCGGGAATGTCGAGATACACGTATACAGCGATAAGCTTTATGAATCTGAAAGTCCGAACTTTAAGTCAGTGGTTTTTAACGGCAACGGAAAGAATTTTGCTGTTGACCTGGTAAGCTGGAGCGAAATACCTAAGGGATTGGTGGTTCTGTCAAGAATTGTAAACTACAGCGATGAAGATACCGCCCTTTCGGTTGAGTGCTTGGCCAATGGGATTACGCTTGATGTAAAGGAGGTAATTGTGTCTGCCGGTGGCAATATGGATGTTTACTGGACGGGAATACCGTTGGAGACACTATGGGTGGAAATCGGCATTCTGGATAGGGATGATTTGATATCGGACAACCGGGGTTGGACGGTTATAAATCGTCGTGAGAAAAATAAGGTGCTTTTGGTGAGCCGACGCAACATCTTTCTTGAGAAGGCCATAACCCTTAGGAAGGATGTTGAGCTGGCTAAAACCATCTATGAGCAGGCCTATGATATAACGGGTTATTCGCTGTATATATTTGACGGCTACATTCCCGAAAAGCTGCCCGAGGACGGACATATTGTCATATTCAACCCCCAGCCGCATAACGGTTTTGTGGAAGTGGGGGAAGAATTTGTTCCCGGGTTTCTGCGGAATCCGGCCAATACCCGTTATGCTCAGCTTTTGGATTTTGTGGCTTATGATGGCTTTCATATAGCCAGGGCAAGGCGGATTGGCATTCCCGATTGGGGAAGTGCTGTGCTGGAGGATGAACACGGCCCCTTGCTTATTGCAGGAGAAAAGGGGAATCAGCGGATAGTCATGTTTTCCTTTGATGTACATGATTCGGATATACCCTTGAAGGTGGATTTTCCAATACTGATTCAAAACATACTTGCCTGGCTGCTTCCTCAAGGGGCGGAACAGAATGCAAATTATTACGCCGGGCAGGAAGTTGAGATACATACGATACCCGGAGTTCAAAAGATCCGTGTAACGACTCCGTCAGGTAAAGAGGTTTCAATGGATCCCACCCACAGCCTTGTAACCTTTAACGGCGCTTATGAAGTGGGTGTATATAAAGTCAGGCAGGATGCGGAATCAGGTATTTTACAGGAAGCCAGGGAAAAGTATTTTACCGTTCATATTCCAACCCGGAGCGAGTCGGATCTCAGGCCGGGACAGGCCTTTGATAATGTCGAATACGGATTCAGACAAGCAGTACCTGCCGTGCATATGAGGGAGCTGTGGAAGTACCTGGCCTGGGCCTTGCTGGTCGTTATTCTGCTGGAATGGTGGGTGTATCAACATGGGTATTGACTTTGGAGGCAGAGGTATTGCCTTTGCCAGCCCGTGGTTACTGCTTCTGCTTATGCCGGCAATAGGGTTTGTTTTGTTTTTATTTGCAAAAAGCCGTCGTATAAGAAGCAAAAAGGACATGTATGTCCTGCTCTTTCGCTGTCTTAGCATACTTCTCATAATCATGTCCCTGGCGGGGCCCTGTATAAGAAAGTATACAAGGGCTGCCACCGTGTTCTTTGTGGCTGATCTGTCCAACAGTGCGTCGACTGCCAGGGAACAAATGGAATCATTTATATTATCGGCATTGGAGAGTAAACCCCACAATTGGCAGGCGGGAGTTATAACCTTTGGCAAGGACGCAATGGTAGAACAGCCGGTGAGCCAGGATATATATTTTGACGGCTTCGAAACCCTGCCCAATCCCCATTTTACCGATATAGACGGTGCGCTTCAAATGGCAGCTGCCCTGCTGCCCTCGGATACGCGTAAAAAGATAGTGCTGCTTACCGATGCTGGTGAGAATACGGGGGATGCGCATAAACGTGCCGGGGTACTGGCGCTGCAGGATATTGTGTTGGATGGGGTTTATTTTGATACCCATCAAGCTGCCGAAGTACAGATAACATCCCTTGATGTTCCAGGTCGATTATATCGGGGAGAGACATACGATGTGCGCATACAGGTGGATAGTACGATAAGTACATCGGGAGTATTGAGGCTATACACCGATCGGCAGCTAATAAGCCAGCAGAAGGTGGAGATACAAAAGGGTGAAAATATATTTGTTTTCAAGGATACGGCGCAAGACAGCGGGATAAAGACCTATGAAGCAGCTCTTCAGGTGGACGGGGATACCCTGTACCAAAACAACAGTGCGGCTGCTTTTGTAAACATACAGGGCTTGCCTGCGGTTGCCGTGGTGGAAGGGCAGGAAGGTGAAGGTCGGGAGCTGGCAAAGATACTGGAGCAGGCGGAGATTGAAACGGTCGTTCATACTCCTGAGACCTTACCGGCTGCTTTGGAGGAGCTTCGTAAGTATCATGCCATAGTGCTGTGCAATGTAATGGCAGATGATCTGGACCAGGACAAAATGACGGTGCTTGACTCATACGTTAAACACCTGGGGCGTGGACTTCTTGTAACCGGAGGAGATACGAGCTATGCCCTGGGCGGATATATGGCTACACCCCTTGAGGATATACTGCCGGTTGATATGGATTTGACACGTAAAGCCAATATGCCTTTCCTGGGTTTGGTGCTGGTCATCGACAAATCGTCCAGCATGGCGATGGGAGAATATGGGTTAAGCAAGTTGGAGCTGGCCAAGGAGGCTGCCATTAATTCCGCCGAAGCCTTACGGCCGGTGGATTATATAGGGGTGGTGGCCTTTGATGACGCTGCTTCATGGGTGGTTAGTATGCAGCCGGTTGAAAAAATTTCCGCCATACAGGATGATATAGGCACCATAAGACCGGGCGGTGGTACCAATATGTATCCCGGACTTGGATTGGCCTATGAAGCTCTGAAGGAGCTGGACACTCAGCTTAAGCATGTAATAGTGTTGACCGATGGACAGTCGCGGACCGGAAATTTTCATAGTCTGGTACGTGAGATGGGGGAACACGGGATTACCCTTTCGACGGTGGCTGTTGGAAGGGATTCGGATACCAGGCTGTTGAAGGAGCTGGCGGATATAGGAGGTGGACGCTACTATTATGCCGATGAGTTTACCAATATACCCAAGATATTTACAAAGGAAACCTATCTTGCCACTCAGAGCTATGTTAAGAACCGTACGTTTTATCCGATTGTTACCGGATATTCATCAATTATAAGCGAATTCAGCCAAGGGTTTCCGTTGCTCCATGGATATATTGCCACCATGCCCAAAGCCAATGCCAATGTGGTGTTATCCAGTGATGAGGGGGATCCGCTGCTGGCCGAGTGGCAGTACGGCCTTGGCAGGGTGGTGGCATGGACAAGCGATATGCGGGGCATATGGACAGAAGACTGGCTCACTTGGGATCAGGTGCAGCGCTTTTGGCTGAACATCATGTCGTGGCTGCTTCCTTCGGACGAGGAGGGGAACGGCCTCCTCCAGGTCAGCAGAGAAGGCGATAAAGGACATATAATTCTGGATATGTTTCAAAACTGGGATGAAGCTATGGATAGCCGCGCAATGGTGATGGCCCCCGATGGAGGAAGGCAGTTCATTTCCCTTCAGGCTAGTCAGCCGGGGAAATATGAAGGGGATTTTGAAATAGATCAGGCCGGGGTATATATAGTTCGGGTGGAACAGCAAAAAGACGGGCAGGTGGTTGGACAGCTTGGCACCGGCCTGGCAGTCAGTTACTCTCCCGAATATGATATTCGTAATCGGAATGATATAGAGTTTCTGGAACGTTTGGTGAAAGAAACGGGCGGTGCTGTTCTTGACAAGCCTGAACAGGTATTTCGAGAAAATCTGCAGCCGGTGTGGGCTGAGATCGAGCTCTGGCCATATCTTATGTCTCTGGCCCTGATATTGTTTGTTCTTGACGTGGCGCTGCGGAGATTGAAGATGGAAATCCCGATTGGCAAGTTAATTGCCAGGTTAAAGCCTGAATACAGACGGTTGGAATATAGCAAAAATATCCCCGGGAAAACGGCGGCTGAAACGGATGAAAAATTACAAATAAGGGTGCAGGAGGAAACTGATTCGGATAAACCGCAACTACAGAGTAAAGAAGAACCTTACGGCAGAGAAGTCTTCCCGCAAGAGGATAATATTCTCTCGACAAATAAGAAACAGATCAGGGCTGAATATGAAGAAAATACTGTTTCTGAATTTTCATCAAAACTTCTGAAAGCCCGGGAAAGAAGTAAGAAAAAAAGGCTTTAGAGCGAATGCATTTATTGCATTATAGCTGATGAAGATACATAATAGATATTGGCAACAGCTGGGAATAACATTCAAAGGGGTGCTGTTTAAATGAGGATGCTTGACATCATTTTAAAAAAGCGAAACGGTGAAGAGCTTACAAAAGAGGAGATCGATTTTTGGGTAAAGGGTTATGTAGCCGGGCATATTCCCGATTACCAGGTATCAGCCTTGCTGATGGCCATCTTCTTTCAGGGAATGACCGGCCGTGAGACGGCTGATCTTACCATGGCCATGGCCTATTCCGGCGATGTTGTCGATCTGTCTCCTATTCCGGGGGTTAAGGTGGATAAACACAGTACCGGAGGTGTTGGCGATACCACCACCCTGGTGGTTGCTCCTCTGGTTGTAGCCTGCGGTGTTCCGGTTGCCAAAATGTCGGGCAGGGGATTGGGGCATACCGGCGGTACCATAGACAAACTGGAGTCTGTCCCGGGATTTAACCCATTTCAATCAAATCAGGATTTCATACGCATTGTGAAAGAAATTGGCATTGCGATTGTTGGTCAGACCGGGAATCTGGTGCCCGCCGATAAATTGATTTATGCCCTGAGGGATGTGACCGGGACCGTTGAACATAAGTCCCTTATTGCCAGCAGCATAATGAGCAAAAAGATAGCTGCCGGAGCCGATGCCATAGTGCTGGACGTAAAGACCGGCAGCGGTGCTTTTATGGAGTCGGTGGAGGATGCTTTTTCCCTGGCACAGGAGATGGTCAATGTGGGGAATCGGGTTGGCCGCAAAACTGCAGCCCTTGTGACTGATATGTCTCAACCCCTTGGAATGGCTGTGGGCAATGCACTGGAGGTTAGGGAGGCAATCGAGATATTGAAAGGAGACCGAACCGGGGCACTTATGGATGTTTCGTTGGTCTTGGGTGCCTATATGCTGTTTATGGCCGGACGATGCTCCGGTATTGAGCAGGGTGAAGACATGATTCGGGAAGCTTTATATAGCGGAAGAGGTGCCGATAAGCTTAAAGAGATGATCCAGGCTCAGGGGGGAGATCAACGGGTGGTGGATGATCCTTCACTCTTGCCGCTGGCTGACAATGTGATTGTCATAAAAGCCGAACAGGATGGATACATATATTCGATAGATGCGCGGCGTGTTGGACATGCAGCTCATCTGCTGGGTGCCGGCAGAAACACAAAGGATGATGCAATAGATCACCGGGTGGGCATCGTATTGCACAAGCGCGTGGGGGAAACGGTAAGAAAGGGCGATGTTTTAGCCGATTTCTATGTAACCAGGGAGAATTTGCTTGAAAGAGCGGTGGATACTTTTAAGCGTGCATTTGTTATAAAACAGGAACGTCCTAAGCCAAAGCCTTTGGTGTATGGAGTGGTAACTTAAGAGGGACGGGGAGTTATCCAAATACCCTCTTGAACCTGTCTTCATCATAACCAGTTATTTTCATCATAATGGATATCAGGCTTTTGCCATCTCTGCGAATATCGTCAATATATCGTCAATATAGAGATCGGTTTTTATTCTGCCGTACCTTAGGATGATAGCCCTGTCTATAAAGCCTGTAAGCCTTTTGCACGGTATTGGGATTGACATTAAGCTGAGCAGCCAACTCGCGTCTGGAGAGAAGCTGATCGCCCGAGATGGCTTTCTTAAGTAAAATCTGTTGTTTCACATGATTGGCTATCTGGATATATACGGGATCTTTGTTGTTGAGGTTAAGGCTAAAGAAGTCAAGCAATAAAATTACTCCTCTTTTTTCATCGTGGTGTATTATACTCGTAATACACGTGAGGTTCAAGGTAAATTTGGTAAGGAAGACTTAATTGTTAATATGTTATCGATAATAAATTTTCAAGCAGTATTTACGAAATTGAAAAATTGCTGCCTATTGTTCATAATATATCTGAGATAGTCATTTATATTAAACCGAATAATAAGCGTGTGATTATCACAGTTTATCGATGGAGGATGTAGGGTCATGATAACGGTTATAGCAGCAATCATAGTGCAGGATGGTAAAGTGCTTATAGGGCGGCGGGCTGAAGGACAGGCTTTGGCAGGCAAATGGGAGTTTCCGGGAGGCAAGCTTGAAAAAGGTGAAACTCCTCAGGAGTGTTTAAGGAGGGAGATTAAGGAGGAGCTCAATCTGGATATCGAAGTTGGTGAATTCTTCGGTGACAATGTATACCATTATGATACAGGACCAATAAGGCTTGTTGCTTATGAGGCCAGCTTGCTTGGCGGGCAGTTTATGATGAAGGCACACAGCTGCGTGGAATGGGCCAAACTATGCGAACTTGAAGATTACGACTTTGCACCTGCCGATAGTCCCTTTGTGGAGAAGTTGAGGGGGATGTGTCAAAAGTGAGATGTTTATTTTAATGATTGATGATAAAGAGAACCATTGGAGTCATTAGTTTAATCAATTTTAACAGACCACAAGATGAAAGTTCATAGAATGAAGTAAGATATGTAAAATGGGAACCATCGGTTTTAACGATTATGCCATATTTAATTTCTGGTAATACTGTCAATTTCACTTTTGTTTTTGCAGAAGTAGAGAAGAACTATATAAATTCTCTATATCAGGACGAATTAATAAAATAGAAAAAGATTATTGAAGATTAATGTAGTATAGAGTGATAATAATATTTGATGAAGGCCATATTCGTTTTCGAGATGTTAGTAACTAGAAATGTCGAAATGGTTATACGATACATCAACACCTTGTCGCCAAAGTAAGAATCAAGCCTTTGAGCTGGGATAAAACGATTGTGTCCGGATGTCCGATTAAGGCTCTTAATGTTAATCCACTTTTGATGGAAATATGATTCAATTGAAGTATAATAGATATATCAAAGATACGGAACGGAGGTTTGTTTGGTGGATAAGAGATATTTAATTGCAGTAGACTTGGATTATACGGCATTGGACAATGTATATGAACTAAACGACATAACGGTAGAAGTGTTAAAACAAGTAAAAAGCATGGGACATCTGGTCATGATTGCAACGGCAAGGCCTACCTGTATGACTCTGCCTCATTATAAAAGGCTGGAGCTGGATACTTGGACTGCCATATGCAACGGGGCAGACTTGGTGGCTGATCTGGCAGGCGAACATCAAACTCTGCGAAGAAAATATATGCCCGCTTCTGACCTGGAAAAAATATTCGATATAATTCCCCTGGATGAAGTTGATGATATGGGAATCGAAAGAAATGATGTGTTGTATATACACGGGACCATGAAGGGATCTGTGTATCATGAAGAAATGATAAAGCTATCCAATGTGGAATACTTTGATTTAAGCTCAATTCCCTTGGTGGACGCCGGCCGGATATTCCTGAGGATAAAGGATACGCCGGAGGTTATGGAGTGTATAGATGAGCTTAAAAGCATGGAAAGCATCACTCTGTACTACAGAAAAATACAACTGGAGCAGCCAGGCGTTTATATGAGCATAAAATCGGTTTATGCAGATAAATGGTATGCCGTAAAGGAAGCTGCTGCTCACTATGGGATACCTGAAAAAAATATTATTGCCTTTGGAGATGATTATAACGATGCTATGATGCTCAAAAATGCCGGACTTGGTTTTGTAATGTGTAATGGTAATGAGGAAGTAAAGCGAGAGATTGGACGGATTACACAGTATTCCAATATAGAAGGGGGCGTTGGGAGAGAGCTTGCCAGACTTTTTGATATAAAAATCAAATAGGTATTGACTATCCATCCAACGTTTGTTATAATTTTAACAAACAAAGGTAATATTGTTTATTGGTTTCTAACCTCAAGGGGTTAGCTGCCCTGAGAGAGAGGAAACGGATGTGCAGGAATAAAATTGGATATTCCGTACCCTTTTCCGATCTTTCGGGGAAGGGTACTTCTAATTTTGGGATAATGCAGGGAATATACCACCTTCGTCATGAAGCATATTTAATGCAGCACAGACATGGTGGTTGTCAGCTGTACCCCCAAGATAATCTATATAGGAAAATATATTTGCGTGCATGGGAAAGGAGATGGAAACATTGAGCCTCAGCACCGCACCCCGTTCAGAACGATTGCACATTGCCATTTTAGGAAGACGAAATGTGGGAAAATCCAGCCTGATAAACGCCCTGACAGGGCAGGAGATTGCGGTGGTGTCTCCCGTGAAGGGAACCACCACCGATCCGGTGTTCAAAGCTATGGAGCTTCTGCCGCTTGGTCCGGTGGTCTTTATTGATACTGCAGGTTTGGACGATGAAGGAGACTTGGGAGAGCTTCGCAGGAAAAAAACCCTGAATGTCATAGATAAAACGGATGTTGCCATTTTGGTGGTGGATGCAAATTACGGCATAGGTGAATTTGAAGAGGATATGGTAGCCGCATTAAAAAGGAAGCAGCTCCCCGTTGTAGGTGTTGTCAATAAGATAGATCAGATATCAATCCGCGATGAGCTTATTTCTCGATACAGCAAAAAGTGGAATATTTCTTTCATTAAGGTGTCGGCGGCAACCGGTGAGGGAATTGAGGCGCTAAGAAAGGCCATTATTGAATCGACCCCCGTTGAGGATAAGCGGGATGTAATTGTCAGGGATTTATTCTCTCCCGGAGATTTCATTGTGTTGATTACGCCGATTGATAAATCCGCCCCCAAAGGAAGGCTGATCCTCCCGCAACAGCAGGTTATCCGGGATATACTGGACGGAGGAGGAATAGC
Organism: Clostridiales bacterium DTU074; assembly: GCA_001513075.1. GTDB lineage: Bacteria > Bacillota > Clostridia > Caldicoprobacterales > Caldicoprobacteraceae > DTU074. The sequence continues at coordinate 35,996 of LFSE01000132.1, forward strand.
TGTAGTAACCAAGGAAGACAGGATTAAGACCACCTTGGAAGGCCTGTCGGCTAGACCTCGCTTGGCTATCACCGATTCACAGGTGTTTCATATCGCGGATACTGCAATACCCAATGATATTCCCCTGACCTCCTTTTCGATACTGTTTGCAAGGTATAAGGGTGATTTGCAGGAGCTGGTCAGGGGCGTTCGGACGGTATCGAAACTTGAGGACGGGGATCGGGTGCTGATAGCCGAGGCTTGTACCCATCACGTGCAGGATGACGATATAGCCCGGGTTAAGATCCCGAGATGGCTGCGGCAAAAGACCGGTAGGGATTTGCGGATTGATTATGCCAGCGGAACGAGCTATCCTGAAAATTTAAAGGAATATTCACTGGTGATTCACTGCGGTGGATGCATGCTTAATCAAAGAGAGATGAAGAACCGCATTAAACAGGCTGTAGACGCTGGGGTACCCATCGTAAACTACGGTGTGTTTATCGCATACGTCCAGGGGATACTGGATAGGGCATTACAGCCCTTTGGGTATATGATTTAACCCGAAATACTTATCGGTTTTGCATTATGGTGTTCTTATGCGCCATATACCCGAAATATTTGGAAACATATTACGTGAGTTCAGCACCAGGTGTGGTGTTTCTACAGAAAATTATAATAAAGGGAAGTGAATTAGCATGGTTAAGCAAATGCAAACAGCAGATTTTATAAATGATGAGGTCATTTACGATACCCTGGAAACGGGAAGAAATAAAACCCGTGACGAACTGGAACTGATAATCGAAAAGGGAAGGCAGGCCAGGGGTTTGAGTCTGGAAGAAACGGCAGCCCTGCTTCAGAATGAGTGCCCGGAGCTTGATGAAAAGCTTTTCAGGGCTGCCCGGGAGGTTAAGGATGCCATATATGGTATCCGGATAGTGATGTTTGCCCCGCTTTATATCTCCAATTACTGCGTTAACAGATGTCGATACTGCGGTTATAAGTGCACAAACAAAATTGAGAGAAAAAGGCTTACAGATGACGAAATCCGCCGGGAAGTTGAACTTATTATAAATCTTGGACATAAGCGGATCGCCCTGGAAGCCGGGGAGGATGACAGAAACTGCCCCATCGACTATATTACCCATGCAATGGATGTAATTTATAATACCAGGGTTAAAAACGGACATATAAGGCGGATCAATGTGAATATTGCAGCTACTACCGTTGAAAATTACCGAAAACTGAAAGAGGCAGGGATTGGCACATATGTACTGTTTCAGGAGACCTACCATCGCGACAGTTATGCCAAGTATCATCCGGCAGGTCCCAAGAGTGACTACGATTATCATACCACCGCCATGGATCGGGCTATGGAGAGCGGTATCGACGACGTAGGCCTGGGAGTGCTGTTCGGACTATATGACTACCGTTATGAGGTTCTGGGGCTTTTGCTGCATGCTCAGCATCTTGAAGATAAGTATGGAGTTGGCCCTCACACCATTTCGGTACCCAGGCTGAGGCCGGCAGAGGGTGTTTCCCTCGAAGAGTTCCCATATCTGGTATCAGATTACGATTTCAAGAGGATCGTTGCCATATTACGATTAGCAGTGCCCTACACCGGTATGATCCTGTCCACGCGGGAGGCGGCAGGATTTAGGGAAGAGGTGATAAACCTGGGAATTTCGCAGATAAGCGCCGGTTCCTGCACCGATGTGGGTGGTTACCAGCTTCATGAACAGGGAGGAAGCAAACCCCAGTTTGAGCTGGCCGATCACCGCACTCCTTTGGAGGTCTTAAAGACGTTGTGTCGCCAGGGTTATCTGCCCAGCTATTGCACCGCTTGTTACCGGGCAGGAAGAACGGGTGAACGCTTTATGAAGTATGCAAAAAGCGGAGAGATCCATAATCTGTGCTATCCCAACGCCATGCTGACTTTTAAGGAGTATCTGGAGGATTATGCTGACGAGGAATTGAAAGAACTGGGTAACAAAACCATAGAGAAAAATCTTGCCAACATTCCCAACGACGTTATGCGTGAGAAAACGATAGAAAGGCTGAAAAGGATTGAAAACGGCGAAAGGGATCTGTTCTTCTAGATATATAAATAGACCATATGTTTTTAGGGGATCAAAAGTATTTTTAAGGAAGTTCTACCGTCTGTAACACTGCTTTTCCTTTTGTTGGAGAGTATTGTTTGGGATTATAATAGCAATTATGAGTGAAGCTAAAGAGCGGTATTTTAAGGAGGTTGTATGAGCATCGACGTGGATAGGTTGGATTTGCTGCTGCAAAAATTGTATAACACCAATGAACTTGCCAGGGAAGAAATCCTTTATCTGCTGGAGAATCTGGATCAGGCTTATACCGAAAAGCTGTTTGAATATGCGCGAAAAACTCGCGAGCGGTACTACGGAAACAGGGTCTTTATGCGAGGGCTTATCGAGTTTTCGAATATATGCCGCATGAACTGCCTGTACTGCGGTATCCGCAGGGATAACAGAAAGGCACAGCGTTATCGCCTGACCCCTCAAGAGATTATCGAATGCTGTCGGGAGGGTTATGCCCTTGGATACAGAACCTTTGTACTGCAAAGCGGAGAGGATCCCTGGTATACTGTGGAGAGATTGACCGGCGTGATTTCAGATATTAAAAGATTGTTCCCGGATGTAGCCGTTACCCTGTCCGTTGGTGAAAGGCCGGAAGAGGAGTACCGAGCATTCTTTGAAGCGGGGGCCGATCGGTATCTGCTTCGGCACGAGACGGCCTCCCGAACTCTCTATGAAAGCCTTCATCCCGGAGCGAGCTTTGATAACCGAAGGAACTGCCTTTATGTGCTTAAAGCCATAGGATATCAGGTGGGTGCCGGCTTTATGGTGGGGCTGCCCGGACAGACCAAAGAGGATCTGGTGGAGGATCTGCTATTTCTTAAAGAGCTTGAACCCCATATGATAGGTATCGGGCCGTTTATCCCGCATAAAGAAACTCCTCTTGGCAATGAAAAAGGCGGAACGGTAGAGGATACATTGATTATGTTGGCCCTTACCCGTTTGCTGGTGCCGGACTGCCTGCTGCCGGCTACCACCGCAATGGGAACGCTGCATCCCAAAGGAAGGGAGCTGGCTCTTATGGCCGGTGCCAATGTGGTTATGCCAAACTTGTCCCCCGTTTGGGCCAGGCCTAAATATGAGCTGTACCAGAACAAGATTTGCACAGGTGATGAGGCCGCCCATTGCAGAAACTGTATTGAAAGGCGGATCAATTCGGTTGGCATGGAAGTGGATATGGGGCGGGGAGATCATCTTTATTTTAAATATATCGCATAAAGGATAAAATATGTGATTGTCGGATGATAATATAAATGGTATATATATTTTTGGGGAGCATATAGCGCATGAGGAAGTACAGGGAATGAATTTGCGGGGGTATATTCAATTGGTAAAAGACGCTGTAGGTCCGAATAAAATAAATAAAGGTGTTTTTATACGTAAAGAAAAATTTTTGGAAAATACGACTTTATTTCGATGCCCCATATGCAAGAATGCTATAACAACCTGTGGTTTAAACAGCATCGTTTGTTTAAAGGGACATTGTTTTGATATAGCAAGAACTGGATATTTAAACTTTTTGCAACGAACCGTCAAAACCGAATATGATGAAGAGCTGTTTTCTTCCAGGAATATAGTCAGCGAAAAAGGATTCTTCGATCCCATGCTGAGATGCATTGGCGATATGATTATAAAGAACCTTGCAGAAGCCGGTAACAGGAATGTTATAATACTGGATGCCGGCTGCGGCGAGGGCTCCCATCTGGGTAAAATCATAAATGATTTACAAAGCAAGAGTGCCGGGAAGGTACAGGGTGTGGGAATTGATATCTCAAAAGAAGGAATAATAATGGCTTCAAAGGCTTATTCCGATATTATATGGTGTGTGGCTGATCTGGCAAATCTCCCACTAATGAACCAACGGTTTGATGTTATTATTAATATTCTCTCGCCTTCCAACTATGAGGAATTCACCAGGGTGCTAAGAGATGACGGCATTCTTATAAAAGTTGTACCCGGCAGTAATTATCTAAAAGAATTAAGAGATATATTCTATGATGTAAATAAGCAGGATTGTTCAAATCATAAAGTTATAGATCACTACAGTCGAAATTTCAGAGTATTGGATATCCAAACGGTAAAGTATAATAAAACAGTTGACAGGGATGAACTCTTGCATATTATGGCAATGACTCCCCTGTCCTGGAGAACCACAAATGAAAGAAAGGTGCGAGCCCGTAATGCCGGGATAAACTGTATAACCATGGATTTTACCGTTATAAAGGGTATAAAAAAAGGGAGGTAAGACCTCCCTTTTTACTTGCTCATGCCTTCCTTTATCCAGCCGGCAACCTGGACAGTGCGTTTCACCTGGTGGAATACTGCATCTTTTACGTCCTCTACCATTTTGCCGTCCTCTCCTTGTGTAACCGAAGTTCCGTATGGGTTGCCACCTGCCGCAAAAATGGAATCATCGGTGTATCCGGGCGGAACGATAATGGCTCCCCAGTGCATCATAACTGTATATATCTCCTTGACGGTACCTTCCTGTCCGCCGTGGGGATTTTGTGCCGATGCCATGGCACTGACCACTTTATTTGTAAGCTTTCCTTGGGCCCACAGTCCACCCTGCTCGTCAATAAACTGCTTCATCTGTGAAGGCATCGTTCCAAAACGCGTTGGAACGCTGAAAATAATGGCATCTGCCCATTCCAGATCCTCAGAACTTGCCTCTTTGATATCCTTTGTTGCTTCAATTGTTGCCTTCCATGCAGGAACACCCTCTATTACCGACTCGGGTGCCAGCTCGCGAACCTTGAGAATGCGCACTTCGGCACCTGCTTCCCTTCCTGCTTCGCTAGCCCATTGTGCAAGTTGATAGTTAGTACCTGACATGCTGTAAAAGATAACGGCCAGTTTGACCTTTTCCATATGTAACCCCCCTTGACATATTTCCGGATTACTCTAATATTTTTGCATTTTTATTTAAAACCATCCATATCCTGTGTTCATTTTGTCCTTATCTATTATATAAGCAAATAGTGCATACATTAAACAAATTAAACAAAAAAGGTACTGTTTTCCTGTTCGGTATTACTGGTGATTATTTGAATATTTTTAGTTGGGTATTTGTCATAGCTTCATGAAATTACCGCAAAAATTTTTGAAGTTTTATTTTTTTATTTTCTGTGATATCATTTATTCATGCAGCCTGTTATTTGTTTCATATACATTTCTTATTACGGCATAAGCAAGGACTGGCATAGCAAATCGGCAAACTCATATTAGCTGGCGGAAGGAGGGTTATGCATGTTTAAATACGAAAAATATAAGACTTGTGATAACGAATACCGGTCTGCTCCTTTCTGGTCATGGAATGATAAACTGGAAAAAGATGAATTAATCCGTCAAATTCACGAGATGCATGAACAGGGAATAGGTGGTTTTTTTATGCATCCCAGGGGTGGTTTGGCCGACGAATACCTTGGTGAAAGTTTTATGGAAGCCGTTAAAGCCTGTGTGGAGGAAGCGGAGAAGCTGGGCATGAAAGCATGGTTGTACGATGAAGACAGGTTTCCCAGCGGGTATGCAGCAGGTATGGTGACCAAAGAAAATCCTGATTATGCCGCAGGGGTGCTTGAGATGGAGAAGCTGCCCAGTACCCAACTGAAGAATGATGGGGATATAGTAAAGGCATACCTGTGCTGTGGAGAAGGGAGCTTTAAACAGATTGATAAACCGGCTGGGCCGGATATTTCGGATGCTGAGCGGGATATAGTAATATTTAGGATCAAAAAAGTTTCCAGGCATCCGGGATTTGATAATCAACCCTATACGGATCTCTGCAACAAAGAAGCGGTGGATGCTTTTATAAGAATAACCTATGAGGCATACAAGAAGACGGTAGGCATGTACTTTGGCACCGTGATACCGGGTATATTTACGGACGAACCCAGCTTTTATCCCGGGGAAAGGGGCAGATACAGGTTGCCATGGCCTGCCGGCTTTGATGCTGAGTTCAGGAGAAAAAAAGGTTATGATATAATGGAGCACTTTCCGGAGCTGTTTTTCGATACAGGAAATTACAGGAAAACGCGATTTGATTTTTGGGATGTTCTTTCAGCCATGTTTGTCGAGGCTTTTACCAAAAATATATACGAATGGTGTGAAGAAAACGGTCTCCAGTTTACAGGGCATTTCTGGGAGCATGTCTTTCCCAATCCGTTATATACCGGCAGTGTGATGCCCAACTATGAGTTCATGCAGGTTCCAGGTATAGATATGCTCTTTAACACAGAGGAGGAAAGGGAGCAGTTTGGAAATGTGCTTATTGTGAAGGAAGTTTCCAGCGTTGCCAATCAGTTGGGGCGGGAAAGAGTAATGTCCGAGACATACGGGGCATCCGGCTGGGAACTAAATTTTGCCGATCAAAAAAGGGTGGCCGACTGGCAGTTTGCCTTGGGTATTAATCTGGTATGCCAGCATCTTGTGCTATATTCCCTCAAAGGCTATCGAAAGAGGGATTTCCCGCTGTCTTTTATGGATCACCAGCCATGGTGGAAATATTACAGAATACTGGGGGATTATATAGGCCGGCTGTCATACATAATGTCCCAGGGGGATTTTGTGGGAGATGTGCTGGTGCTCCACCCTGCAAGTTCCACTTGGGCCGAGTTTAGTCCGAATAAACAGGGGAACAGCTTGCTTGAAGAGATAGAGAAGTCGGTAAAGTCTTTGGTAAAAACCCTCTGTGAAATTCAGTGTCCCTTTGATCTGGGTGACGATGTGATAATTCAGCGCCACGGCAGGGTTGTGGGAGATCGGTTTATCATAGGAAAGATGGCTTATCGCACGGTGATAGTGCCTTCCATGACAGTTATGCGATCTTCCAGCTATGAACTGCTGAGGCAATTTGCCCAAGGTGGCGGCAGGATTATCGTCACCGGCATCACGCCTTCCTATTTGGATGGGCAGGAGAGTCAGGAGCTGAGGGAATTTTTTAAAAGCAATTTGGTGGTCAGAATTGCCCCTGGGCGGCAATCGCTTAAAAAAGCATTGAACGATATGGGCAATACCCTTATCCATATTGAAGACATAAGCGGTAAGGAACCCCATAATATATACTGTCATGTAAGGAAATGCAATGGTACAAAGGTTATTTTTCTGTGCAATATAAGCAGGGAAGAATCTTATAATGTTCGTTTGAGGCTGGATGGACAGCATTACATTGAGGAATGGGATCCCGTCAGCGGAGAAAAAAGCGTGCTTGTCCCTTATGAGCATGACGGTGGGATTTATATTGATCTGGTGTTTGAGCCCGTAGGCTCTCATCTTTTGGTCATAAATGCCGATATGAAAGGGCTCTTATCCTACGAGCGTCCCGGTAGTGGGAAGAGTGTTGATTTAATAAACCTATCCGAATGGAGTGGCAGGAGGACCGAATATAACGCATTAACTATCAACAGGTGCAGCATATCCCTTGACGGTGGTGCCTGGGAAGCAGAAGATAACGTACTACTTATAGATGACGAATTAAAGGATAGATTGGGGTTTGAAAGAGCCCATATATTCTCCCGTCAGCCATGGATGTACTCCTGTGAAGAGAGGAACAGAGTTTATTCGGTAAAGGCTAAATATGTTTTTTACACCGGTGAACGGATATCGGGAGAAGTATTTGCCGCCATTGAATCTCCGGATGTGTTCAATGTTTATGTGAATGGCAGGGAGGTAAGACCAACGGGCAGGACATATAAGGATCGGGCATTTGTCATGTATGATATTAAGGAGGCTCTGCTGCCGGGAAGGAACGAGATTATTCTGGATACCGACAAATATGGACAGCTGGTAAGTCTGGAGAGCATATATATAGTGGGAGATTTTAAACTGGCAAAGGATTCCCGGGGCTTTGTTCTCCATAATGAGGATGGGGACATAATGCCTGGGGACTGGACGCTGCTGGGATATCCGTATTATTCAGGCAGTGTCAGATACTCAGCCGAGTTTGAAATTGCTGTTGACGGTGATGACAGCCGTGTTGAAATTGAACTGGGGGATTTCTGGGGGGCTGTAAGCCGGGTTATTGTGAATGGCAATGAGGCTTCCATACTGGGTTGGAAACCTTACAGGGTTGATATAACCAAATATATACAGGACGGCAGGAACAGCGTTGAAGTGGAGGTGGTTAACTCCCTGCAAAACCTGCTGGGGCCGCACCATTATTTGCCGATGGAGGGGTTGGTGACCCCCGGCTCATTTTATTGCAAGGAGGACGTGAAATTCGATAAGAGCGGGTTTAGCGGGGAAGCCGTTATAAGAGTATATAAGGGAGAGTAGGAGGCATCAGGGCTGTTCGTTATCCTGCTTAGCTGTAACGGGGTTGTCTTTCAAATTCCCCGCTATGGTCTGCAGCTTTTTGGCAGCACATTTATGTCTGGAGTTTCCCTTTTACAAGAATGCACTGGAAATCGCAAGATATGGCATGGATGGAGATAGTCTGGTAACTATATAATGATTATTTGTGATGAATTAGTCTATGAAGTAAAAACTATGGGATAAAGGAGTCAGGATATGCAGTTGGGAATTGGTATTGATACAGGCGGAACTTATACAGATGCGGTTATTTATTGTTTTGAAAACCAAAAGGTTTTAGCAAGCGGCAAGGCTTTGACGACCAAGCATAATCTTGTGGAAGGAATTGTCAATGCGTTGAAACAGCTTCCCAAAGATATGTTGCACGGCATTTGCCTGGTTTCCCTGTCTACCACTCTGGCAACCAATACCTGTGTGGAGAATAAGGGAAACCGTGGACAGTTGGTTTTGCTCGGGTATGACAGGCAAATTGTGGAAAGAATCGGCCCTGAATATGGTTTGCCCCACGTCGGCGATATAATAATGGTACCCGGTGGCCATGGGCAGCAGGGGCAGGTTGTTTCCGAGCCCGATTGGGATGAGCTGGAGAAAGCCGTGCTGGCTTGTAAATCCCGGGTGGATGCCTTTGGTGTGGCGGAATACTGGGGGATTCGAAATCCCAATTTCGAACGTATGGCTAAAAAGATAATACGGGAAGCCACCGGCCTACCTGTGGTTTGCGCTCATGAGACCACGATGGAAATCAATTCTTTAAAGAGGGCGGCAACCGTTTTGCTTAACGCACGTCTGATCCCCCTGACAGACGAGTTGATTAAAGCTGTTAAGATTGCCCTGAAGGATATGGGGATAAAGGCGCCCCTGATGATCGTACGGGGTGATGGCTCCCTCATGTCGGAAGGGTTTGCCGTAGAGCATCCGGTAGAAACCCTGCTTTCCGGACCGGCTTCCAGCGTGGTGGGAGGCATGAAACTGAGCGGCAGGGATGATTGCATTGTAGTTGACATGGGAGGCACGACCAGTGATATTGCCGTTGCACGGCATGGGAGAACCACGTTGGTTAAAGATGGGGTTGAGATAGGAGAGTGGAGGACGGGCACATGCGCTATTGAGCTTAAAACCATCGGCCTCGGCGGAGACAGCCTGATATCATTTGATAAGGCGGAAAGGATAACCATAGGACCGCAAAGAGCCGTGCCCCTGTCATGGTTGGGACACAGGTGGCCTTATATCATTGAAGAACTGGAGAAAATCTATGAAACCGGCAAGAGAAGCAGTATATCGTTGGGAGAATTTTTCTTTATCGTTAAGAAGCCTAACGGTATTGAAAACATTTATTTTACTGCCGAAGAAGAACGCATTATTGATGCGTTAAGGGAAGGGCCGAGGAGCATCGAAGATCTGGCAAATAGCGTAGGTACAAAACCCTATTTTATGCAAACGCGGCGGTTAGAATCCCTGGGTTTGATAGGGCGGGCTGGTTTCACACCCACGGATATCATGCACATCACCGGAGAGTTTAGCGCCTGGGATGTTGAGTGTGCCAGGCTTGGCGGAGAGATCCTGGCCCGAAGGCTTGGCTTTTCTTTGCACGATTTGACGGCATGTGTAAACCGTTTAATGGTGAAGAAGCTATATTCGGCAATTGTACAATATCTACTGGAGAAAAACTGGAAGCGGGCAGAGAGAAACAGTATAAAGGATTTTGAAAAAATAATTGATCTCAGTTTTGACAATCCCTATGATGAGATTGAGTGCTTCTTTATCGCTCCTATGCCGTTGGTAGGCATTGGTGCTCCCGTTCATCTGTACCTGGAACCAGTTGCCAGGGCTCTTGGAACACAGGCAATCGTACCCCCCGACGCGGGAGTGGCTAATGCGGTCGGTGCTATTACTGGCAGCATAATAGGAGAAGAGGTGGTTGTTGTACGGCCCAATTATGAGGTTTCGGGAATAACGGGCTATAGCTGCCATTCTTCCCGTGATTATTTTGAGACACAGGAATATGATGTCGCCCTTGCATGGGCCAGGCAGGAGGCCATAAGGAATGCAAAGGAAAAGGCCATACGGATGGGAGCCATTGATGTGGATATCGATTTGGAGAGCCATGATAGAAGAGGGGATACAAGGGAAGGAAGCGAAGGCTTGTTACTGGAAACAATTATAACCGCCAGGGGCATAGGAAGGATGTTTAGTTTTAAATAATCAGAGCATGATACACCTGTATCATTATTGTTTTTTGTGATAAACTGAGGGTGATAGGAGGTGTGTAATGCATGGGAAGGATTTCTGCCATTTATCTCATGCCTCATCCACCCATTATTATTCCCGAAGTGGGAAGGGGAGAGGAGAGAAAGGTGCAAAATACGTCAGACGCCCTTGATAAATGCGCGCGTCATATTCTTGACTTAAAACCTGACACCATAATAGTTATAACTCCTCATGGACCTGTTTTTCGTGATGCAATTGCAATAAACACAAGACACAGGCTTGCGGGAAGCCTTTCACGGTTCGGGGCAAGCGATGTTTCCATGGCTTTTGAAAACGACCTGAAGTTAGTACAGTATATAATGGATGAAGCTGAGCGAATGGGAATAGCTTGTATAGGGATTGATAACAGAACGGCTATAGAATATAGATTAACCCCGTTGCTTGATTGGGGCACATTAGTGCCGTTGTACTTTGTAACGAAACAATACCGCGAATTCAAACTGGTTCATATCAGCATTTCCCTGATGTCCTATGAGGAACTGTATGTATTTGGTACGGCAATACGGAATGCAGTGGAGTCCATTGACCGGCGCGTATGCATAATTGCCAGTGGAGACTTATCCCATCGCTTAAGTGAAGATGGACCTTACGGTTTCCACCCGATGGGGCCAAAGCTGGATGAACGGATTATTGAACTTGCAGGAACGGGAGATGTTGAGGGCTTTTTCAACATGGATCCGGTAATGGTGCGGGAAGGAGGAGAATGCGGTCTTCGCTCCATAATAATCTCAATGGGAGCTCTTGATGGATATAATATACGTTCCCGGGTTCTCTCTTATGAAGGACCTTTTGGAGTGGGATACGGCGTAGCCATATTTGAGAGGGGAGAAAAAAACCGGGAGCGGGAGCTGGTGAACAGATTATATGAAAGGAAACAGGAGCAGATGGAGAAGGTCCGCAAAAGCGAGGATCCATACGTGAGTCTGGCAAGGCGCGCACTGGAAACCTATATTCTTAAAGGGGAAATCATTAAACCAGATACAGACCTTCCAAGGGAGATGCTGGAGGAAAGGGCAGGCGTCTTTGTATCATTGAAGAAAAACGGGCAGCTTCGTGGCTGCATTGGCACCATTGAACCCGTCCGGAATAATATTGCCGAGGAGATCATCTACAACGCTATAAATGCAGGTGTCCGGGATCCCCGATTTATGCCGGTTGATGGTAGCGAACTGGCCGATTTGATATATTCAGTGGACGTATTGACAAAGCCCGAGCCTGTAAATTCGAAGGATGAATTGGATCCAAAGAAGTACGGGGTAATAGTAAGAAGCGGGGCCCGTTCCGGGCTTTTATTGCCAAACCTTGAAGGGGTTGATACGGTTAAGGAACAGATAGAGATTGCCCTCCAGAAAGCGGGAATTCGGCCGGATGAACATTATGTCATGGAGCGTTTTGAGGTAAAACGCCATTATTAGAAGGTGTTTGGGATGAGAGAGGCATTATTCTATGCTGGTGAAAATGATAGGATAAGATGCGAACTATGCCCCCATCGATGTCTTATACCGGAGGACAGGACCGGGATATGCAGGCATAGGAAGAATATAGGCGGGAAATTGTTTGCAGTAGGGTATGGCAGGGTATCTTCGGTAGCCCTTGATCCTATTGAAAAAAAGCCCTTGTATCATTT
>LFSE01000019.1 GCA_001513075.1 Clostridiales bacterium DTU074
GGATATCTATATCATACTTTCCTGTCAAAAAAGTGTTGCATTTATTATTGCAATTTAGAATTATTATATATTATGGGTTCGGTGCCAAAACAATGTATGGCCTTCTTTTTGGAATGGTGGTATAATATTTACATTCATGATAATTAAGGAGGCGGTGTTTTTGAAAATAATTGAGGCAATACTGCTGGGCATATTGCAGGGACTGACCGAATTTTTGCCCATCAGCAGTTCGGGACATCTGGCTATTGTTCAGCAGATTTTTGGAATTGAAGAGGCTGATGTTGCCTTTGATGTTATGCTTCACCTCGGCACCCTTGTTGCGGTATTAGTCTATTACCGTAAGGATGTATTGCATTTGTTAAGGGAATTCTTTTTGCTGATTACCGATTGGCTGAAAGGCCGGAGGCCCAAACTGCTGGATCCCGACAGGCCATATCGAATTCTCATGGTTATGGTAGTAATCGCTACAATTCCGACTGCAATTATCGGGCTGGTACTAAAGGATCTGTTTATCAGCCTTTTTAATAGAATTAATATAGTAGGTTATGCCCTTATTGTGACGGGTATTCTTCTATGGCTGTCCAACAGGATTCTCGGGAATCGAAAAACAGCCCAAGATATGTCGGTGTTTGATGCCCTTTGGATTGGTATAGTACAAAGCGTTGCCATAATTCCGGGAATATCCCGTTCGGGATCCACGATTTTTGCGGGCTTGGTCAGGGGTTTCACACCAGAGTTGGCCACTCGTTTTTCGTTCTTATTGTCAATACCGGCAATACTGGGTGCGATGGTTCTGGAAGGAAAGGATGTGCTGACAGCTGCCTCCACATTCAATGATCTTATACCAGTAGCGATGGGTTTTTTTGCAGCTGCGATTTCCGGCTATATCGCCATCCGAGTTCTGCTCACGTTGCTGCATAGGAAAAAATTCAATTACTTTGCATATTATTGCTGGGGCATTGCTGCTTTTATTATAGTATATACGCTGCTTCCAGTATGATTAATATGGATATTGTCATCCGCTGGCCATATGGTAAACACCGATGGAAGGAATTTTGACGGTGGTGTAGAATATCAATACAAGGGTGATTATGAAATGGCTGGGAAAAAGGCTAAAAAGAAGACAATCAAAAAAAGGGTATATCATGAAACCGTCGGTGTCTTGCTCATAGGTCTTGGCCTTTTTGAAATAATCAGCATATATACTTCATCAGCCGGTATTGTTGGCAGGTATCTGAAGGCTGTAATTATGGGGCTTTTCGGCTTGCTCGGTTATATAGTTCCCCTGTTATTTATAATATCCGGATGGCTGACCATTATCGCATATCATAAAAGGGTCAATCGATATAAGCTGCTGCTTGTGATACTCTGTGTAATATTTGCAATGGCTGGTTTGCATCTTATTTATTTTAACCGTATTGATTCGTCGGACATGCAAAATTTCATATTTTCATCCTACAAGAAGGGTCAGGATGGCATTGGAGCGGGAGCTTTGGTTGCATCTTTTGTTTTTGCTTTGTACAAGCTTTTTGGCATAGCTGGCGGGTATGTATTCATATTGGTTTTTTTGATTATTTTTCTCATGCTTTTGACCAATCTGTCTTTAAAGCAGATAAGCGATAATATTTGCGACACAATCAAACCGAAGCTGGAAAGGCAGAGGATAAAAGAAAAAAAAGAATTTACCGGCGAAATTATTCCTGTTAATGAATTAACCAAACAGCCTGAAGCTGAAATATGTACTTTAGATGAGGCTTTTCAGCAGAAAAATGAAGAAACCTATAATGAAGAAACCCATAGGGTAAAACCAGGCAGGATAGAAAAGGAGAAAAAAACGGAAGAACGGAACGATGGAGCAGGCCGGGACAAAAAGGGCGTGCTAAACAAAGGGACGGAACAGGGCTATACAATTCCGCCCACCGATCTGCTGAAAATGCCTCAAATAAATATCAATGAAAAAGAGCGTGCCAGGATGGCTGAAAACAATGCCAGGCTGTTGGAGGATACCTTAAAAAGCTTTGGTGTCAGCGCAAAAGTCGTCCAGATCAGCAGGGGGCCGGTTGTAACGAGATATGAACTGCATCCTGCTCCCGGAGTAAAGGTAAGTCGGATTGTAAGCCTGGCTGATGATATAGCATTAAATCTTGCCGCTCCTTCGGTTCGCATTGAAGCGCCCATTCCTGGCAAGGCAGCCATTGGGATTGAGATCCCCAACAGGGATATATCTCCGGTTTATCTCAGAGAGGTGTTGGAATCGGATGACTTTATGCACCATCCATCCAAAATTGCCGTGGCTTTGGGCAAGGACATTGCCGGCAAAAATGTAATAGCGGATATAGCTCAAATGCCCCATTTACTGATAGCCGGAGCTACCGGTTCGGGGAAAAGCGTATGCATAAATGCCCTTATTATAAGCATCCTTTATAAAGCTTCCCCCCGGGATGTTAAGCTGATCATGATCGATCCGAAAATGGTGGAGCTAAATCAGTATAACGGCATTCCCCATCTGTTAATACCGGTTGTTACCGATCCAAAGAAGGCAGCAGGGGCATTGAACTGGGCTGTTCAGGAAATGACATCAAGATATAATCTGTTTGCCGACAAGGGCGTAAGGGATATAGATGACTACAATCTGTCCGCTGAAACCCCTGAGGAACGGTTACCGCAGATGCTGGTGATCATTGATGAGCTGGCCGATCTTATGATGATAGCTCCTACCGAAGTCGAAGATGCCGTCTGCCGACTTGCTCAGATGGCCCGGGCGGCGGGCATTCATCTTGTAATCGCTACTCAAAGGCCTTCAGTGGACGTTATCACCGGGCTTATAAAGGCTAACATACCATCGCGGATTGCATTTGCTGTATCCTCCCAGGTTGATTCCCGCACCATCCTTGATATGGGGGGCGCTGAAAAGCTTTTGGGGCGTGGAGATATGCTGTTTTATCCGGTCGGGGCCAACAAGCCCATAAGGGTACAGGGATCCTTTGTTTCCCCAAAAGAAGTGGTAGCTGTGGTAAACTATATTAAGCAGCAACACGATTCACCAGACTATAGTTCGGATATCCTTGAAGAGATCGAAACCGAACGCGAATTTGACGGCTCTGAGGGTTATGATGAACTGCTTCCGGAGGCCATAGAAATTGTGTTGGACGCAGGGCAAGCTTCCATATCCATGCTGCAAAGGCGGTTGAGAATAGGATACGCCCGTGCGGCACGCCTCATTGACGAGATGGAGGTGCGTGGGATTGTCAGCGGATTCGAGGGTAGCAAGCCTCGAAATGTTCTGATTACGCGGGATGAATTTGAAAGATTGTATAAGGACGATATGGAATAGGAGGATTAGTTATTGAACAACATGAAGGTTGGCATGATCTCCCTTGGATGTGACAAAAACCGGGTAGATGCAGAAGTAATGCTTGGCTTGCTAAAGCGCGGAGGGTTTACAATAGTTAACCAAGCCGAAGAAGCCGACATAATCATTGTAAATACCTGCGGGTTTATTGACCCGGCAAAGGAGGAGTCCATTGATGCCATAGTTGAACAGGCCCAATACAAAAGCAGGGGAAGCTGTAAGCTTTTAATAGTAACCGGCTGCCTGGCACAGCGTTATTCAGATCAGCTGATTAGCGAAATACCCGAAATAGACGCTGTGGTTGGGACCGGAAAATATACCGAGATACTGCAGGTTATCAAAAGATGTCTGAAGGGTGGCACCGGTCTTGTTAACATGGGAAGTCCCAAGCTTCCCTGTCTGAAGGATGTGCCAAGGGTATTGACCACTCCTTCATATACTGCTTATCTGAAGATTTCTGAGGGGTGCAGCAACTGCTGTTCCTATTGTGTCATTCCGCAACTGAGAGGACGCCACACAAGCCGGCCTATGGACGAGGTATTGGCTGAGGCGCAACAGCTGGTTGAAAACGGCGTTCGGGAAATCATACTGGTGGGTCAGGATTTGACCCGATACGGCCAAGACCTGGGCAGGGGATTATCATTGGCTAAACTGCTCGGGGAGCTTGTTAGACTTCCCCGGCTTACCTGGTTGCGGCTGCTTTACTGCTACCCGGATCGGGTTACCGATGAGCTTATTGATATCATAGGGCGGGAGGATAAAATATGTAATTATCTTGATATTCCTTTACAGCATATAAATCCGCTCATACTGAAACGGATGAACCGCCATTTTTCTCCTGCTGAAATCCGGAAGCTGATTGCAAAGCTGCGCGAAAGGATACCAAGAGTTGTCCTCCGTACCTCATTCATAGTTGGTTTTCCCGGAGAAGGTGAAGAGGAATTTCGGGAATTATTGGATTTTGTAGAGGAGATCCGGTTTGACAGGTTAGGAGTTTTTGCCTATTCACGAGAGGAGGGTACGCCGGCGGCTGTCTATACCGATCAAATAAATGAGGATACGAAAGAAAGGCGTAAAGCTGCTATTATGGATATTCAGCGGAGGATATCAAAAAAGCTTAACCGTCAAAGGGTAGGACAATCATATCAGGTTTTAATTGAGGGTATCCAAGCCAACAATATATATGTTGGACGATCTTACGGCGAAGCTCCCGAAATAGACCAGCATATATACGTAATAAGCGAAAAGCCGCTGAAAGCGGGAGAATTTGTTGAGGTCAGGATTACAAAGGCCTATGATTACGATTTACTGGGGGAGACGTATGAATCTAGCAAATAAGATAACAATATTTAGGATATTTTTAGTGCCCTTTTTTGTGTCTTTGCTGTTAACTGATTTTCCATACAGCAACCTAGTGGCTGCAGTTGTTTTTGTTTTGGCGGCCAGCACCGATACCGTGGACGGATATGTGGCCAGAAAGCGAAACGAGGTTACAAGTTTTGGCAAGTTTATAGATCCCTTGGCCGATAAAATCCTGGTAACCTCGGCTCTGATCATCCTTGTCGAGATGGGAAAGCTGTCTTCAATCATAGCCATTATTATAAACNNGCCGGGAAAGCTGTCTTCAATCATAGCCATTATTATAATAACCAGGGAATTTGTAATTACCGGCTTTAGGATGCTTGCTGCTTCGGAAGGTGTTATCATTGCTGCCAGTGGTTGGGGAAAGCTGAAGACGATTTTGCAGATTATAGCAATAGTGGCTATAATTCTTGACAATTTTCCTTTTTCACGGATAGGCTTTCCCTTTGATAAAATCTCATTGGCATTGGCCGTTGCGGTAACAATTATATCCGGCTGGGATTATATCCATAAAAATATAAATCTGTTACGGAAAAGGTGAGAAAGGGAATTCTTATGAATACCGAAATCATAGCCGTCGGAAGCGAACTTCTCCTGGGGCAGATAGTCAATACAAACGCTCAATTCATTTCGTGCAGCCTTTCTGATTTGGGTATAAATGTGTACTATCATACGGTAGTGGGGGACAATCGCAACCGGTTTATGGAAGCATTGAAAATTGCTTCAAAAAGGGCTGATCTGATAATCACTACGGGAGGATTGGGCCCTACCATGGATGATCTGACCAAGGAGACTATAGTTGATTTCTTAGGACTTAAGCTTACCCTCCATGAACCCAGCGCTCAGGCCATTCGTGAGTATTTTAAAAAGCGGGGGAGAACGCTTACTGAAAACAACCTTAAGCAGGCCATGTTTCCTGAAGAGGCAATTGTTTTGCCCAACAAACACGGAACAGCCCCCGGAGCCATCATTGAAAAGGACGATAAAATATATATAATGCTTCCCGGGCCGCCTTATGAACTTCAACCCATGTTTATCAATTATGTCATGCCGTATTTGGCGGAACGGGAGAACCAAAGGATTTTTTCAGCAGTTCTCAGAATTTACGGTATTGGGGAGTCGGCGGTAGAAGAAGCCATAAAGGACTTGTTGTTGAATCAGACCGTTACCACCATTGCCCCCCTGGCTTCATACGGAGAAGTTACGTTGAGGCTGACGGTTAAATGCCGCCGGGATCAGGACCCCCTTGAATTTATAAAACCCGTTGAAGACGAGATTCGCAGGCGTTTGGGCACCGCCGTATACGGTATTGATGACCAGAGCCTGGAAATGGTTGTGGCCAAATTGCTGGAGGAAAAGGGAATGACTCTGGCTATTGCTGAATCATGTACCGGAGGCTTGATTGGCAACATGCTTACCGATGTACCCGGAATATCAAAGAACTTTCTGGAAGGAGCTGTAACTTATAGCAATGAGGCAAAAATCAAACGTTTGGGAGTGCGTCCCGAGACTTTAGAGCGTTACGGCGCTGTAAGCCGGGAAACGGCTCGGGAAATGGCCATGGGGATAGTGGACACAACGGGTGCCGATATTGGGCTTGCCGTTACCGGTATTGCAGGTCCCGGAGGAGGAACTGCCCAAAAACCCGTTGGGCTGGTGTACATAGCCATTGCTATGAACGGGAATGCAGAGGTTGAGGAGTTTCGCTTCATAGGAGGCAGGAAGCGCATAAAGAACTCCACGGCCAAACAAGCCCTTGATATGTTGCGGCGTAAACTGCTTATGACATTTTATGCTTGACCGACATTTAATAATTTTATATAATATGAGTAGAACGTTTGTTCGAAATAAAATATGAATAGGCAGGTGAGTCCCTGATTAAATAACCAGGGTGCGGCTTATGGAAAAGACAAAAGCGTTGGAAATGGCTATTAATCAAATTGAACGACAGTTTGGCAAGGGTTCTATAATGAAGCTGGGTGAATCTACCCACATGAATGTTGAGGTTATACCCACCGGAGCGCTGGGACTGGATATTGCCCTTGGAGTGGGTGGTTTGCCCAGAGGAAGGGTTATTGAGATATTCGGGCCCGAATCATCCGGTAAAACCACCGTTGCTCTCCATGTAATAGCAGAGGCGCAAAAAGCCGGAGGCACAGCTGCCTTTGTGGATGCCGAGAATGCTCTGGATCCTCAGTATGCAAAGAATCTAGGCGTTGATATTGATAACCTTTTGGTATCACAGCCCGATACAGGGGAACAAGCCCTGGAGATTACCGAAGCTTTGGTTCGAAGCGGAGCCATCGATGTTATAGTAGTAGATTCGGTTGCTGCCCTTGTTCCCAGGGCTGAGCTGGAAGGAGAGATGGGCGATGCCCATGTTGGTTTGCAGGCCAGGCTGATGTCCCAGGCACTTCGTAAGTTATCAGGGGCTATCAGCAAATCGCGAACCGTTGCTATCTTTATAAATCAGCTTAGAGAAAAGGTTGGGGTCGTTTTCGGCAATCCCGAGACCACACCTGGTGGAAGGGCTTTAAAGTTTTATGCTTCGGTTCGTCTGGACGTAAGGCGTGTGGATACAATTAAACAAGGAACCGAAATGGTTGGCAATCGTACGAGGGTTAAGGTGGTAAAAAACAAGGTTGCTCCTCCCTTTAAGCAGGCTGAATTTGATATTATATATGGAGAAGGTATATCAAAAGAGGGATGTATTTTAGATTTGGGCTCGTCAATGGATATAATAAACAAGAGCGGCTCATGGTATTCCTATGGTGATGTCAGACTGGGTCAGGGCAGGGAAAATGCGCGCCTTTATTTAAAGCAAAATCCGGAATTGGCAGCCGAAATCGAGCAAAAGATACGTGATCAGTTTAATCTGGGGCAAGTGCCCGACTTACCGCCTGTTAGCGATATCCCCACTGATTAATCAAAAGTGGGGTTTTTTGTTATACTCAGCAAAAAACACGAAAATTTGAGTTTTTTGGCCATCAATCGCCATTTTTTTTGCTAGTTGACATGTCCTAAGAAAAGATATACAATGAAACTAAATAGATGCGCAATCAGCTCAGCTGATATTTCTACGCAATTGCTGCTTAATACGATTACCTGTATAAATACCGTTTAATAACAGATAAATACCTTATTTGTTTAACGGTATATATAAAGGCCGAGTTGGACTGGCTCGGTTCGTGTTTTGTTGAGTGCAAAAAAATGAGGAGGTGTCCGATAATCCGTGAAAGAACTACTACTAACCGGAATTGCCCTGGTAGTAGTAGCTAGTGGAGCGGGCGTCCTCGGTTATAATTACCGAAAACGGATTGTAGAGGAAAAGATAGGCAGTGCTGAAGAAGCTGCCAGAAGAATTGTTGATGATGCTAAACGGCAGGCAGAAGCTATCAAAAAGGAAGCCCTGTTAGAGGCAAAAGAGGAAATTCACAAACTGCGAAGTGAACTGGAAAAAGAAAACCGTGAACGACGAAATGAAATCCAGAGAAGCGAGCGAAGGCTTCAGCAAAAGGAAGAAAACCTTGATAAGAGAGCTGAATTACTGGAACAGAGAGAAGATAATCTCAATGCTAAACAAAAAGAGATTCAAAAAATGCGGGAAGAAGTGGAAGAGCTCTATAATCAACAGCTAAGTGAGTTGGAGCGAATTTCCCGTTTAACAACGGACCAAGCCCGTGAGCTTCTCCTCAAAAATGTTGAGAAAGAGTTAACACACGAAATAGCTGTGAAGATTCGCGAGTACGAGAACAGGTTTAAAGAGGAGGCTGATAGGAAAGCACGCAACATAATTGCGTTAGCTATTCAAAAATCGGCGGCGGATCATGTAGCTGAATCCACTGTATCGGTCGTAGAATTGCCTAATGATGAGATGAAAGGAAGGATCATCGGACGAGAAGGCAGGAATATCAGAACATTTGAAACAGCAACAGGTATTGATCTGATAATTGACGATACACCTGAAGCGGTTATACTGTCAGGTTTTGATCCCATCAGGAGAGAGATTGCTAAAATCGCCCTTGAAAAGCTGATACTGGACGGCAGAATACATCCGGCACGCATTGAAGAGGTGGTGGAAAAGGCCAGAAAGGAAATAGAAGTCCAGATAAGAGAAGCGGGAGAACAGGCCGTATTTGAGGTGGGTGTCCATGGTCTCCATCCGGAATTGGTTCGATTGCTGGGCAAGCTTAAATACAGAACAAGTTACGGGCAAAATGTATTAAAGCATTCTATAGAAGTGGCACATCTTGCCGGAATGATGGCCGCTGAATTGGGGGCGGACTATAAGCTTGCAAAACGTGCTGGCCTGTTGCATGATATCGGTAAAGCGATGGATCATGAAATGGAAGGACCTCACATTGAATTGGGTGCCGAGCTGGCTAAAAGATATCGTGAGAGTCCTGAGGTGGTTCATGCTATATTGGCTCATCATGGTGATGTGGAGGCCAATTCTGTTGAAGCTATATTGGTGCAGGCCGCGGATGCTATTTCTGCCGCAAGGCCTGGTGCCAGAAGAGAAACGCTGGAGGTATATATAAAACGGTTGGAAAAACTAGAAGAAATTGCAAATTCCTTCGCAGGAGTAGAAAAATCCTTTGCAATCCAAGCAGGACGCGAAATCAGGATAATTGTAAAGCCTGACAAGGTCAGCGATGACCAAGCGCTCCTAATGGCTAGAGAAATAGTGGCACAGATAGAAAAAGAGCTTGAGTATCCAGGGCAAGTAAAGGTGAACGTTATAAGAGAAACAAGGGCTATTGAGTATGCAAGATAAGGTGTGATATCAATCACACCTTATTATAATTTTTGAAAAACTTCTTCAAAAAAATAGAAAAATATTTAAAAAAAAAGGATTTTTATCAAGTATGTAGAATATATAAAATACAATAAGCAAAATAAAAAGAAAATAATAGGGGGTCAAATCATGGAGGTATTAAAGGTATCAGCTAAATCCAATCCTAATGCTGTTGCAGGCGCATTAGCAGGGGTTTTGCGTGAGCGAGGGTCTGCCGAGATACAGGCTATAGGCGCAGGGGCTATAAACCAGGCGGTAAAAGCGGTAGCCATCGCGAGAGGATTTGTTGCTCCCGGAGGCATTGACCTAATCTGTATTCCTGCATTTACAGATATTATAATCGATGGGGAAGAGAGAACAGCAATAAAACTCATTGTTGAGCCTAGATAGCCTACCAAACGGTAGGTTTTTTTATTTTTTTATTTATCGTTGGATTAAGCTGTGAAATATTATTATATAATGATAGGAAAGAAGCCGGTGTCAGGATCAAATTATATAAAGGATGTGGTGTTTTGAACAAATTCTGTATAATTGATGCTCACTGCGATACGATAGCAAAGTTATCGGATCAAAATGTAAGTATTAATAAGTACGGTGACACCCATGTGTCTATAGAAGGACTTAAAGAGGGCTGTGTAGACATTCAGTTCTTTGCAGCCTGTATATGTGCCAGAGATATAAATGATTCACCTTTGCAGACAGCATTGAATCTGATTGAGGCATTTGAAAACATGGTCAAAAAATACGGAGATTGCTTTTATCCCATAACAAAAGCTTCCGATATACATGCTTCAAAACGCGCTGGAAAAATTGGGGCTCTGCTTGCCATTGAAGGTGGCGATGCTTTGGAAGGCAAGATATCAAATCTGCATCTGGTATATAATATGGGAGTGCGCCTGATAACCCTTACATGGAATTATAACAATGAGATCGGCAGTGCTGCCATGGACACCGCGACAGAGTGGGGCCTTACAGCCTTTGGAGCGGAAGTAATAAAGGAGATGAACCGTTTGGGAATGATCATCGATGTATCCCATTTGTCCGAAAAGGCTTTTTGGGATGTTGTTGAAGTATCCTCCCCACCGATTATAGCTTCTCATTCTAACGCCAAAGCCTTGTGCAATCATCCCCGCAATTTGGATGACTCGCAGATAAAAGCCATTGTTGAGAAAGGGGGCGTGATTGGCATCAATTTTTATCCGCCATTTTTGAGTTGGCACAAGGCTGATATTCACAGCATTGTAAATCACATTGAATACATTGCCGGCCTGGCCGGAGTGGATGGAGTAGGTTTTGGCTCTGATTTTGACGGTGTTGATAGGCTCCCCGAAGGGGTAAATGGACCTCAAAATTTTCCCGATATCATAGATGAATTGCTAAGATTGAATTACACTGAAGAGAGCGTATATAAAATATGCTATGGGAATTTTTTTAGGCTTATGGAAAGAATATTGAAGGGAATAGGGGAAGAGGCCTGACAGGACCGATCAATACGATGTATAGGGAGTGTGCTATAAATGCAGGAATATTGTACGAGGAAAAACGGGCAGGAAGGCGGATGTGCCGATTTACATACCCATACCACTGCATCGGATGGCTTGTTAACCCCATCGGAGTTGGTAAAAAAGGCTGCCGAGGCAGGTCTTTGTGCTATAGGCATAGCGGATCACGACTCAATAGGTGGTATTGATGAAGCATGCAGAGCTTCAAAGCAGTACGGGATAGAAGTTGTGCCCGCTGTGGAACTCAATACAAGGGCGGGTAATCATGAAATTCATATACTGGGTTATTATATAAAAACCGATCTTGCCTGGTTTACGGATTTTCTTTCAAACATGCGAAATTCCAGGATGCTGAGAGCCAGAAAAATGGTGGATAAGCTTCGCAGAATATATAATATGGATATATCATATGAAGAAGTTGAGAATGAAGCAAAAGAGGGGATAATTGCCAGGCCCCATATCGCAAGGGTGCTTGTAAAAAAGAAGATAGCCAGGGATATGGCCGAGGCTTATACAAAATATATAGGCAGTAACTGCCCGGCGTATGTGCCGAGATATGATTTGACTCCCGAGGAGGGAATAAAGCTCATTTATCGGGCGGGAGGGGTGCCCGTCCTCGCTCATCCGGCCTTACTGCCGGACATCAACCTGGTGTACTACGTTAAAAAGCTTGGGATCAGAGGTTTAGAAGCTTATCACAGCAAAAATACCCCGGAACAG
>LFSE01000060.1 GCA_001513075.1 Clostridiales bacterium DTU074
ATACCCCGCTCGACTTGCATGTGTTAGGCACGCCGCCAGCGTTCGTCCTGAGCCAGGATCAAACTCTTCACTTAATTATCTTAACCCGCTTCTCGCAGGTTATTTTACACCTTTTTTCCTTAACTCTCCGGAATTAACCTGGCCTTACCACTGTTCAGTTTTCAAGGACCAATTCCCCGCCGCCCTCCCGAGCGGCGAATTCTAATATACCAAATCAGACTTCCTTTGTCAATACCCTTTTTAAATATTATACATATTTGTTATATGTTCCGGCTACATTAAATTAACACAATCACCTCTATATTGTCAATAGCCGGCTGAGCTTTTTCTCAATTAAGTCAACATTGCTTTTAAGACCTATTTTATGCCGCCGACAAAGTACAGTTCATCTGAATCGATCAGCCTGTAAACCGTTAAGCAAACCTCTTCCATCATCTTTCCCACCGACTCAGCCGGCGGAAGCAAATCGGCCTTTAAAAATTCTTGACCGCTTAGGTGAATCTCATTAACCTTCTCTCTGGACTGGGAGTGGCATACCACCAGTTTCCCGTCTTTTTTCAGCCATTGGGCCATATTATACACTGCCCTTTTCTTGTCCCCAAAATGGGGGAAAACATTATAACATATTATGCAATCATACGCTGCTCTGTTTATGGTTATATTACACACATCCCCAATTATAAAGTTCAGATTTGTATAAGCGTATTTCTTCCTTGCTTCTTCCACCATTTTTTCGGATATATCCAGGGCATCGATATGGCCTTCATCCCCCACCCGGTCATATATATGCCGGATTAACACACCCGTACCGGTTCCTACGTCCAACACCTTCTGCCCGGCTTTAAGATCAATCATTTCAAATATCTTAGACAGCTTCTCAGGGTCGTGGTTTACCATCTCATCCCACTTATGAGCAATACCGTTGAAATATTCTCTATGCATCCAACCGATTCCCCTCCTGCATTACCCGGCTCTTCTTAAGCAAGGTTAAAAAGGCGGGAATAACTACCAATTGGATAATAATACCCGGCAAACCTGATACTATTCCACCCCACACAAACACCAGGGGATTCCCAAGGTTTTTTACTCCAAACGCATACAAAAGCATAACAACCGCCAGCCCGGCAACGATCCTGCCCGCCAGCATGGAGCCCAACAGCGAACCTATCATATTCATTTTAAACCTGTTGTACAGCAAACCCGATATCATTCCGTATGTACCTAACTCAAAGCTCATTATGATGGCCATAGGAACGGGGGTGAGTAAAGGAGGCATTCCGGTAAGTATTGAACTTAAAAGCGGCGTTATCAGCCCAACACCCAAGCCGTATGCCGGACCCAACACAAATCCGGCAAGCAGAATTGGAATATGCATTGGAAGGAAGATTTTACCCGCTTCCGGGGCCGTAAAGTGAAATACCATCGGAAACAGTACACCTATTGCTATGAATATTCCTGATAAGGTTAATTTTTTGGCTTTGTTCATCAAAAACACCCTTCCCAGGTAAAATAAAAAAGGCGGTTTTCACAATTCTACATAAAAAGCCGCCGTTATAACAATATCAAAAGACCAAACAATAACACAATCAAACATTTTCATGGTACATCCAATTGCTTTTGTTTGCATATCATAATAGCAAAATGTCATAGTAATGTCAATTGTCGTTTTTTTCTTTGTTTTTATGCAGCATTCCCCTTAACATGACTTTACAGCCTGAAAATGATATTGAATTAATTATTGATCTGCACCTTTGATCTATATGGTATATATTCTATCTCATCATTAACGAGCTTTGGCCTGATGCCAAATTCCTGGTCATAGGAGAAACCCTCCATAATGTAGTCTAAAAACTTCACCCTCGGCATTTCATCATCAAGAATACGATAGTATACCTTAACCAAAACTCCGGTACCTTTTATTGCATCAACCTCCCCCAGAAGGGACACGGCAAAGTTGGCAATCCCTTGATCGGCATCAATGCTGTTTACCACTTCCATCCAAGGCTTTTCGCAATTGACAAACAGATCGCCGGTTTCCAATTTTTCTACAACTATTTTCTCTGTATCATAAAAAAGATCAACTGAAGCGGCATACAGATCCGTTACATTTTCTACTACTATTTCCATATCATGTTCGCTTTTCAGGGCCGACAGCCTGACGACCGGCTTAGCTTGTTGATCGAAGGTACGTCCAAACGGAATGAATAACATGACAATAACCATTGGCAGAATAAATAGCCCAATTTTTAATACTATACTTTCATATTTTTTCATATCCAGCTATGTGCTTCACTCCTCTATATTGCTTCTTCTTCCATAATTTCTTGCAACAATTGATATATCCACAACATCAATCCATTCATCGCAATTATAGTCCATCACCGACTCCCATCCATCCGATCCCTTTTTGGTTGAAAATTTCTTACAAATTTTTGCAATATCACAAATGTCGATCAGCCAATCATCATTCAGATCTCCTGGTATCATATGCAACTCCACTTCGGTATCGCATTGAACATCAATGTAGTAATCCATGGGAAGATACCCGGGGTTGAACAATCTAATGGTATATATGCCCGGAATGAGGTTCTCCAATTGTAATTTTCCTTTTGTATCTACATCAATCTCCTTCGACTCATCCCCATCCCGATATGCGCTAACATTGCTGAAGTTCTTTTGCACAACCAGCTTAACATAGCCTGTCAATGTATAGCTCTGTAATATATCCATGATTGCATCAGATGTTTCAACGACTATTCTTTCACTAATACCGTTTACCTTCCCGTAAGCCTCAGGGGATTTGCTGCCGGTCATAAATTCCAGTTTTGTGCTGCCTACATTTTGAGGCATAAAATCGAATTCACAGACAACCCAGTCATCATATCTGCTTACCGGCGGGCCGGGGTCTAATCTGCATAAAAAATACATATATGAAGCCTCCGGGTAAACAGTAACTTGAGGAGAAAAATTCTCATTATCACAGCGTACCCCTGTATATGTAAGGTAATTTCCATCATATTTTATGTAAAATATCAGTTGGGTCATTTCTTCGACAGGTCCTGCTTTCAACTTAACGGTTCCAGTGTTTCTTTTGTAGATGGGATCAACGGCTTCCAGCCACAGCCTCATAGACCCGCGAAAGTATTTTCTTAAAACATCAAAGGGTCTGTTTCCCATCAAATCCTGAATATTCAATACATTAAGCTCGTATAGCCTATTACCGACCTGGGGATCTGTTACCAGGGTGACAATTCTTTGGCTTTCATCCAGCTGAATCGATCTTATACCGAGATCCGGTTCAATAATGTAATTGTTTACATCAAGTGCCGATGCATTTTCCAACGGCTCATTAAATTCTATACGAATTGTACTGTTGTCTATAACCTCTATATTATTGATATCGGGAGGCGAGTTATCATTGTGAATGGTAGCTTGGTACACTTTGTATTTGGATGGCTGGCTTTGGTTGTCAACCCCCAGACAGGCTCTGTCAGATTTATCACGTTGATTTTCGATTATTTTCAGCTGAGTATCGGTGCCTATAACCCTGAACTCTATGGTTCCCAACTTGCCACTGCCCGAAAAATATACATCGCTGCCGCAACAGGTAAATACCATGTCAAAAGTACCTCTGTCATTATCCCATCTATGGAATTCATAATACTGGGTACCCCTTTCCCAACCAAAAAAATCAGGCCTAAAGTCAATAATCTCCAACTGAGAACTGTCAAAATTCAAATGAAGCTGAAGTCCGTAAAGATTATCCATATTATCGGCCTGAATGTCCACCTCAAATATCATGTTCTTCTTAACTGTATCGGTACTTGGGATAAGGTTGATGGAACCTTCTTCCGCTGCTGCGGGATCAGAAAAAAGAACGGTGGTTAACATAAACAATAATAAAAGCACTGAAATTTTCTTCAATCCTGATACCTCCTTTATAAACATATAGTATTTTATTTATTGGCATGTTGCGGCCTGGCAAAAAACGCTGAGGGCTGGGCAATGACAATAAATAAAATACGCTGTCTAGAAAGGACAATATAGGCTTGAATAGATTTAGTGCTTTTCTTTTTATTTAATTCCATATATATATTAGCATATTCTATATAATTTGTGTACAATCTATATTATGAAAATTTCGTCAATTTCCGACATAATTCTTCCTTTGACATAAAAAAGGCAAATACACTTAGGTATTTGCCTTCTCCAGTTTTTCAATCCCTATTCTGATTCTTCTTAAGGACTCCTCCTTGCCAAGCAGATCCAATAACTCGATGGCACCCCCGGGTGTAAACTGTTTTCCCGATATGGCAGTACGTATCGGCCAAAGCACCTGTCCGTTCTTAACGCCCAGTTTTTGTATAAGCTCCTTTAGCACTTCATTTATTCGCTCTTCGTTCCATTGTTCCAATTTCTCCAATACTTCACAGCTCTTTTTTAAATGTTCCAGGGAATTTTCCAGGTTGGTCTTCATCTTTTTGTGTATATACATTGCCACATCATACTCGGGCAGCTCATCAATAAAATCAATGCTTTCAGGAATCTCGCTCAATATTTCCACTCGGGTATGCAAAAGCCTGCTTAACTTCATGAAATCAATATTGTCAGTCTTTACAGACTCCCTATAGTAAGGCAGAGCCAGCTGGTTAAATTCCTCCACGCTCTTTTTTCGAATGTACTCGCCATTCATCCATCTTAGCTTGTTAACATCAAAAATTGCAGGGGCTTTGCTTAATCCGCTGATGGAGAAAACCTTCTTAAGCTCATCCAATGTAAAGAACTCCCGGTCATCTCCCGGACTCCAGCCAAGCAAAGCAACGTAGTTTACAATAGCTTCAACCAAATACCCTTTGTTGTAGAAATCCTCGAAAGAGGCATCCCCTTCCCTTTTGCTGAGCTTTTTACCCGCCTCCTTCATGACGGGCGGCAGATGAATGTATGTGGGTATATCCCATCCAAAGGCTTGGTACAGGAGGTTGTACTTTGGCGTGGAAGACAGGTATTCGCTGCCCCTTACGACATGGGTAATGCGCATCAGGCTGTCATCAACCACGTTCGCAAAATTATACGTTGGCAAACCGTCCGATTTCAAGAGAACCCCTTCATCAAGGGTTGAATTTTCCACCGTTATCGTGCCGAACACCTCATCATGAAAAGTGGTTGTGCCTGTGGAAGGTATTCTCTGGCGAATAACATATTTTTCGCCGTTTCTTATCTTTTCCTCAACTTCCTGTGCCGATAAATTTTTGCAGTGGCCATCGTATTTAAAAGGTATATTTTTCTTTTGGCATTCCTCTCTCAGGGCATCCAGCCTTTCTTTTGGACAGAAACAGTAATATGCTCCGCCTAGTTCAACCAGTTTCCGAGCATATTCCTGATATATCTCCTTCCTCTGACTTTGAACGTAAGGCCCGTAGGGCCCTCCGATATCCGGCCCTTCATCATACTCAAGCCCCACCATCTTCAACGTTTTGTATATTACATCAATAGCCCCTTCCACATAACGTTCCTGGTCCGTATCCTCAATGCGCAGTATAAATTGCCCCCCCATACTTCGGGCAATGAGATAGGTATAAAGTGCGGTTCTCAAGTTGCCGATATGCATGTAACCGGTAGGGCTGGGAGCGAATCGCGTTCTGACCTTCATGATCCGTTTAACCTCCTAAATATCTATCGCTTTTTCCCTTATAATAAAAAAAGCCCGATTTCCTGCCTGATATCAATTGTTACGAAATAAGTATAATACTATTTCACAATATGTGTCAAGTTTCAATCCCTTTCTCATCCCATTTAGGCCGTCCTGTCTGACGTGGGCTCCATCCCAACTCATCACCAGAATATAATTAGAATAACGTCATATTATAATAAAATAGCCAAAGCCTCTTGTTATTGCCTGTGTCAATATGGTATTATAAATTTTGTAATCCATAGAATATTATTATCTGTAATTATACAGATTTTAAAAAATAAATAATGGTAAATTTAAGGGGAAATAGATATGCTGGATATTAAACAAGTTGTAGCAAAGAGCATTAACGAGCAGTTGCCACAACTGGACTTTGAACAGATATATGAAAATCTGGAGTATCCGCCAAGTGTCGATATGGGCGATGTTGCCCTGCCCTGTTTTAAGCTTAGCAGGCTGCTTCGGAAGTCTCCCGCCCAAATTGCCCAGGAATTGGCAGCTGGTATTTCGACGTCCGAATTTATTGAAAAAGTGGAAGCAGTTTCGGGATACCTTAACTTTTTCATAAACCGGCCAGTGTTTATGGAAAAAGTAATAGATAGAATAATGGCCGAACAGGAAAAATACGGAAGTTTGGATATTGGCAAATCACGAAATATAGTTATAGATTATTCAGCTCCCAATATTGCCAAACCATTTCATGTAGGGCATCTTCGTTCCACGGCAATTGGCAACTCGTTGCGCAAAATATTTGAATTTATGGGATATAACTGTATTGGTATAAACTATCTTGGAGACTGGGGAACCCAGTTCGGCAAACTCATAGTGGCGTATAATCTTTGGGGCAGCAAAGAAGCTGTTGAAGACAAAGGGATCAAAGAGCTCATGCGGCTATACGTCAAATTCCATCAGGAAGCCGAAAAGGATCCTGGCCTTGAAGATGAGGCCAGAAGCTGGTTTGCCCGATTGGAAAGAGGAGACAGGCAGGCCTTGGAGCTGTGGCAGTGGTTTAAAAACATCAGCATAGAAGAATTCAAAAAGGTATATGACCTGATGGATGTTCACTTTGATTATTACACGGGCGAAAGCTTTTATAACGATAAGATTGAGCCGATCATTGAAGAATTAAGACAAAAAGGTCTGCTCAAAGAAAGCGAAGGTGCGCTGATAGTTGATCTTGAAAAATATGATATGCCGCCCTGTTTAATACTTAAAAAGGACGGCAGCTCCCTGTATGCTACGCGGGACATTGCCGCAGCTATACACCGAAAGAAAGAATACAATTTCGATAAATGTATATACGTAACCGGCGCATCCCAAAGCCTTCATTTTAGGCAATGGTTTAAAGTCATCGAGCTCATGGGCTATGAGTGGGCAGACGATCTCATTCACGTGCCCTTCGGCATTGTAAGCCTGAGCGGGGAAAAGCTGGCTACAAGAACGGGCAAGGTGGTATTGCTGGAAGACATCTTGAACGAAGCCATTAAAAAGACGTTGGAGATAATTGAAAGCAAGAACCCCGGACTGGAAAATAAGGAGGAAGTTGCCCGCTATATGGGTGTTGGTGCGGTTATATTCAACGATCTATACAGCAATCGGATTAAGGATGTCTCCTTCTCCTGGGATGAGATCCTGAACTTTGACGGTGAAACCGGCCCATACGTGCAATATACCTATGCCCGGGCCTGCAGCGTCATCAGAAAGGCTGCGGAAGCAGGCAGCAGCGAAAACAGCTTTAATAGCCGCCTTTTACAGACAAAGGAAGAATACCTGCTATGTAAAGCGCTCTATGAATTCCCCGAAAAAGTAGAAATGGCTTTAGAACAGTTAGAACCTTCCATAATAACTCGGTATTTGGTAGATCTGGCCCAGGAGTTCAATCGTTTTTACCATGAACATTCCATTTTGGTTGATGATATGGAATTGAGGAAGGCTCGGCTTTCTCTTGTCAAAGCTACAAAAATCACCTTGGCAAATGGGCTTAGGCTAATCGGCCTTAGACCACTCGAGAAAGTTTGAATAGGAGCTGAAAATGAAAAGAATTGTACTAACCGGCGGCGGAACCGCCGGTCATGTGACACCGAATATTGCACTGATTCCCGAACTTAAGCGCGACGGCTGGGAAATACACTACATCGGAACCAGAAGCGGTATAGAATACAGCCTTGTTTCCGGGAAAAGCGATATCATTTATCATTCTATACATGCCGGTAAGCTTCGCAGATATCTGGATATCAAGAATTTTACCGATCCATTCAGAATCGTATGCGGAATAGGCCAGTCAATTCAAATTATTCGCCAAGTAAAACCGCGGGTTATATTTTCAAAAGGCGGATTCGTCTCGGTTCCCGTTGCCATAGGAGGCTTTTTTAACAAAGTTCCAGTTATTGTCCATGAATCCGATATCACACCGGGGCTGGCCAACAGGATATCATCAATCTTTGCCGACAGCATATGCACTACTTTTCCCGAAACCGTATCAATGTTTAAAGGAGACAAGGCGGTGTATACCGGCACTCCCATACGCAGGGAATTATTTAACGGCAAGCCGGAGAGAGGAATGAAAATATGCGGCTTCAGGCCCGATAAGCCCGTTATATTGGTAATGGGCGGCAGTACCGGAGCTATCGCCATAAACAACTGCATTCGCGGCATATTAGAGAAGCTCTTGCACCGTTTTCAGATAGCCCATATATGCGGAAGCGGGAATATCGATAAGGGTTTAATGGGTATTCCGGGATATGTTCAGTTTGAATATGTAGATGAAGAGCTACCTCATATTATTTCACTGGCAGATATAGTTGTATCCCGAGCAGGAGCTAATTCAATTCACGAATTCCTGGCGCTGAAAAAACCCAACCTGCTGATTCCGTTACCCCTTGAGGCCAGCCGCGGGGATCAGATATTGAACGCTAAATCCTTTGAACAAAAGGGATACAGCAAGGTTCTGCTGCAGGAGGATATGACCCAGGATGCCCTTTATCTTGCCATACTGGAGCTTTACAATAAAAGACATCAATATATAAATAACATGGCTATGGCAGATCAAAACTTAGGCATTCGAAAAATAATTGAACAAATAAACAAGTACGCCTGAAAGTATTCATACATCATGTTTTATATTGGAAAAAACCTCCCTGTCTGACTTCATAAGGGAGGTTTTTCGTCTTTAGTTTTTATTCATTATCATCTATAAGCCTGCAGCTTGCCTGACCATTGCCTGATGATCAGCATCCACCCTGTTGGTCCCATGGGTACGACTGCCGTAGAAGTGAATGCAAAAATGGCCGGGGAAATTGTTGCCGCTAATGCTGGCTCCTCCGTGGGGCATGCCGTTCATGGATGCAGCCATTTTCTTTCCGTTAACCTGCACAATAATGGGTTTGCGCGCCCAGCTGAAACTTCCCCCGTATATCTTTTTTATAACTGCCGTATCCGCTGCTGTCAAAGGCTCGCAATCGGCATGGTTGGTACCGCCGCGACGCTTTACATAGAAGGTGAGACCGGTTCCCACATGGGTCACCTTAGCCGTTGAACCCCTTGTAAAAATTTTGTTTGCGCCTCCAAACCAGGGTGTCATCTCAACTCCATTCTTTGAAATGGGAGTGGTGTCGGCAGGCCTTGTTGTTTTACGATCCGATGTCTTTACAGGTCGATTTTTTGTACCGATAAGTTCCACCTGTTTTACGGGTTCTTTGATTATACTTTCGCTTATCTTTTCCCGGGAAACTTCCGTTCCGTTTTCCCGTACAATAAGAAGTTGAATTTCCTTTTCCCCGTTCTCACCCTTATGTTTTATTTTCTTTTCCCCTTTATACAGGTCTTGGCTCTCCTCCTCAACCGTTTCATACGGTATAGCTTCAGTATAAACTTTCATTTCGCGAGTCACGGTGGTAAGAAGACTTTTTGTCGCCTGAAGCCTTATCTTTTGCCCGGGCCTTATCGTGTCCGAGTCCATATCAGGATTGGCTGCCAGTATATCCTCTACCCGCATATCGTTTTTCCGGGATATACCCCATAAGGTATCCCCTTCTTTAACCTCGTATTCTTTAATTTCCTCGCTGCCCATTGTAATTATTTTGCTCGCCGTTTCGATATTAACTATATCGGAGAACAAAACGGTTTTCGGGTGGATATCAACTTCTTCCTTAAATTCTATTTCTTCCAGGACGGTGTCTTCCATACTCTCAACTGCCTGTTTATACGGAAACTTAATACCATCCAATACCTGAGCAGCCTCCTGCTGGGTCTTCAGATAACATACTTCATTACCGTCTATTACTATTGCATAGGCATTTTTGTAAATCATTACGGCCTCTTTCAGGGCCTTCTTCAATTCTTCTTCGTTTGCCAGCTCGCCATAGTCCGCCTGAACTTCCTTAAAGTAAATATCTGCCTTTATGTTTATATCCGGATCAGTGTATTGATCCTGAATATCATTCATAATCTCATCATATAGCTTTAAGCCTTTAGCAGCCGATTTAACAATGCCCACCCCTGTATCATTTACATATATCATGTACGCATTCAGCCTGTCGGAATCCATTCCGTCAGTATGGATATGATTAAAACCTGTTATGGTAAAAAAACAGAAAACTAATACCGCAACTTTTGCAATAACCTTAGCCCTTCTCATAGCAACCTCCACATTCATCTCTTCCATTAAATAGTTATTAAATATGTTTTACAAAACTGTTACAAATTATACTTCTACAAAAATATAAAAAATCCTTCTTAATTCCCGATTATTTTTTAATTAAAAATGTTGCTGTAGGATAAACTATTGTGTGAAAGGAGGAAATGGAATGGAGCTTACCAATAAAGAAAGAATATTGCTTGAAGATCAGCTAAAATCTGAATACATCTGTATCAATAAGTATAAGGCTTATTCAGCCCAATCGGTGGATCCGGAAATAAAATATCTTTTCGATCTGGTGGCTAAACAGGAAGAACAGCACGCCAATACCATAAAACTATTGCTTCAACAGGGTGGTTTTAGTCCCCCAAAACAGCAGTAGCATAGTAAGGAGGAAAGACCATGCCGCAAAATCAGTTAAGTGAAAAAGAAATGCTTCATGATTCCATAATGACCGAAAAATATGTAGCGGAAGCCTATAATAATACCATAACGGAATGTGTAAATCAGAATATTGTCCAGGCACTTCAGCATATACAGCAGGAAGAACAAAATCATGCAAAACTGTTCTTTGAGGCCATGCATCAGAGAGGATGGTACAATGTCGAGGCCTCGCACCCGAGCCAGGCAGCAAAACAAATGGTTGATCAACAGATCTCCGGTCAAATAACAAGCCGATTGGAGGATCTGGAGAGAAATGTGAGAAAACAGGGGTATTAGAAAAGGGGCTTTGTCGCCCCTTTTACCAAGTGTCAGCATATCTTCTTTACCCAGCCAAAAGTGTCTTCTTCTTTTCCGTATTGGATACCTGTAAGCTTT
This sequence comes from Clostridiales bacterium DTU074, assembly GCA_001513075.1. Lineage (GTDB taxonomy): Bacteria > Bacillota > Clostridia > Caldicoprobacterales > Caldicoprobacteraceae > DTU074. Next base: position 11,145 of record LFSE01000060.1, read on the forward strand.
TCGTACATCATCTTTGAGAAATTCCCGGTCTTTCCGCCGTTTATTTTAATAATTCTATCATTCCAGTTAAGTTCTCCCACGGGGGATATTACAGCAGCCGTGCCGGTCCCGAATACATCCTCCAGCCTGCCTTGTTCATGGGCTTCAAATACTTCCTGAATGGAAATCAACCTCTCCTCCACCTTGTAACCCATCGAGCTTGCCAGGGTAATAACCGAATCCCTGGTAATACCTCCTAGTATACTACCTCCTTCCAGAGATGGGGTCACCAAAACCTCACCAATTTTGAAAAAGATATTCATGGTGCCCACCTCTTCCACATAGCTGTGATGGCAGGCATCCAGCCACAATACCTGGGTATAGCCTTTTTTCTTTGCCTCCTCGGCTGCGTAAAGGCTGGCTGCATAGTTGGCAGCGGCTTTTGTGTAACCCAGGCCTCCCCTGGCTGCACGAACATATTTATCGGTAACGTATATTTTAACCGGCTCAAAACCTTCCGCATAATATGCACCAACGGGCGACAGTATGATAAAGAACTTATATGTATGAGAAGGCCTGACTCCCAGGTAGGGATCGGTGGCTATGATAAAAGGCCTTATATATAGAGAAGTGCCCTCTCCGTCCGGTACCCAATCCTTTTCAATCTCCAAAAGCATTTTTAAAGCTTCCCATACGAACTCCTCATCCAATTTGGGAATGCACAACCTTTCTGCTGACCGATTTAATCGGACTATATTGTCCATGGGACGAAAGGTAACAATCTCTCCTTGCATGTTCCTGTAAGCCTTTAGGCCTTCGAAAATTGCCTGACCATAGTGAAATACCATCATGGAAGGCTCTGCCTCAAAAGGCCCGTAGGGTATAATTCGAGGATCATGCCATCCTTTATCCATGCTGTAGTCCATAACAAACATATGATCCGAGAAAATATTGCCAAACTGAAGGGAACCTTTATCCGGCTTCTGTTTAGGCGCCTTGGTCCTTATAAATTGTATACCGTTCATACGTAGTCCTCCCGTCTATCGATTTATAAAAATACATTCAAATTTTTATTTATAAATTATATCACCATATGTTACATTTTACCATGGATTATTTCACTGGTTTCAATAATTTTAGCAGCCATTTACTTCAGACTTCGTCTACGGCATTTTCCTGGTTCCGCCTTACTTTGGCAATGGAAGTTACAATTGCTCCGTCGTCAAGCTTCATCAACATTACGCCTTGGGTATTTCTGCCCATGGTGGCAATTTCCCTTGTATCCAGGCGTATAACCGTTCCTTCTGAATTTATTATCATCAAATCGTCCTCATCGGTTACCATTTTCAAAGCAACAAGATTGCCGGTTTTCTCGGTTATTTTCATGGTTATAATTCCCTTTCCGCCGCGGGTTTGAGGCCTGTATTCGTCAACCGGAGTTTTCTTGCCATATCCGTTTTCGCTTATGCACAGGACGCTGGCACCCTCTTCTACAAGACCCATACCCACAATATAATCTCCATCCTTAAGCTCCATTCCCTTTACTCCCATGGCGTTTCTTCCCATCGTTCTGACGTCCGATTCATTAAAACGTATTGACATGCCAAGACGGGAAGCCATTATTATATCCCTGTTTCCATCCGTCATCTGTACCTGAATCAATTCATCCCCATCCCTGAGATTTATTGCAATAAGCCCATTTTTACGTATATTGCTGAAATCATCCAGCGAACTCTTTTTAACATAGCCATTTCTCGTCGACATGATCAAATACCTTTCCTGATCCGTATCCCTTACCGGAATGACAGCCTGTATTCTTTCCCCCGGCGCAAGCTGAAGTAGATTGATTATTGCCATTCCCCTGGCCTGCCTTCCGGCCTCAGGTATTTCATAAGCCTTTAGCTCATAAACCTTTCCTAAGCTAGTAAAAAATAGTAATCTGTTGTGGGTGGAAGTTATATATATATCCTCTACAAAATCATTTTCCCTGGTTTGCAGTGCCATAATACCCTTTCCCCCGCGTCGCTGACTTTTATACGTGCTAAGAGGTGTTCTCTTTACGTAACCAAAATGGGTCAGGGTGATCACCACGTTATGTTCCTGTATCAAATCTTCAACATCAATTTTGTCAACCGTTGAGCTGATCTGCGTTTTTCTCTCATCGGAATACTTTTCCTTGATCTCTAGGAGTTCCTTTTTTATCACGCTATATACCATATGTTCATTTGACAATATCTCATTAAGATATTTAATTATCTCCTGAATCTCTGCATACTCCTGCTGAATTTTTTCCCGTTCCAGGCCGGTAAGCCGCTGCAAACGCATATCCAGAATGGCCTGAGCCTGCTTTTCAGTCAAGGAAAAACTCTTCACCAGTCCCTCTCTTGCAGCCTGCACCGTTCGGGACCTGCGTATCAATGTAATTACAGCATCTATATGATCAAGAGCAATGAGCAAGCCTTCCAGAATATGAGCCCTTGCCAGTGCCCTGTCCAGATCATAGCGGCTTCTCCGGATTATAACCTCCTTCTGATGCTCAATGTAATGGATGAGCATCTCCTTAAGATTCATGATCTTAGGTTCTCCGTCTACCAGCGCTAGCAAAATGACTCCAAAGGTATCCTGCATTTGTGTATGTTTATACAGAGAATTTAACACCACATTGGGATTCACATCTCTCTTTAGCTCAATGACAATCCGCATTCCCGATCTGTCGGACTCATCCCGGATTTCGGTTATTCCGTCTATTCTTTTTCCTCTGACAAGCTCGGCGATTCTCTCTATCAACTTGGCTTTGTTTACCTGATAGGGAATTTCCGTAACTACTATTTGAAACCTGTTATTTGATGTCTCCTCAATCTCAGCCTTTGCCCTGACTATTATCCGTCCCTTGCCTGTGCCATAGGCCTGACGAATCCCGTCCTTTCCCAGGATTATACCCCCGGTTGGAAAATCAGGCCCTTTTATATGCTCCATCAGGTGTTTTAAAGAAATATACGGATTATCAATAAGGGCAACGGTTCCGTCTATGACTTCACCCAAATTGTGGGGAGGGATATTGGTAGCCATTCCGACAGCTATGCCCGATGAACCGTTTACCAGCAGATTTGGAAATTTTGACGGCAAAACGGTAGGCTCCTTTAAAGTTTCATCAAAGTTGGGAGTAAAATCCACCGTTTCCTTGTTTATATCAGCCATTAACTCCATGGCAATCCTGGATAACCTGGCTTCGGTATACCGCATGGCAGCGGCCGAATCCCCGTCAACAGAACCAAAGTTGCCGTGACCATCTACCAAAGGATATCTTGTTGAAAAATCCTGTGCCATACGTACCATAGCATCGTATACGGCACCCTCTCCATGGGGATGATACTTACCTAGCACATCCCCCACAATTCTGGCTGATTTTCTATAGGGCTTATCCGGAGTAATGCCCAATTCGTACATGGCATACAGTATCCTTCGATGAACCGGCTTCAAACCATCGCGAACATCGGGCAGGGCACGGCTGACTATTACGCTCATGGCATAATCAATAAAGGATTTTTTTACCTCATCCTCTATATTTACATCTAAAATTTTCTGGTTCATATTGTTCATATAAAGCAATCATCTCCATTCGCTGTACTAAATATCTAAATTTTTCACAAGCTTTGCATTATTTTCAATAAATTCACGGCGCGGTTCAACCTTGTCACCCATCAATATGGTAAATATCTCATCGGCAGCAATGGCGTCTTCCATGGTCACCTTCAAAATGGTTCTGGTCTCCGGATTCATAGTAGTCTCCCACAGCTGTTCTGGGTTCATCTCACCCAAACCCTTATATCTTTGAACATCAATGCCATCGCGCCCAATCTTTTCAAGCAGTTCTTCCAATTCCGCATCGCTGTACACATAATGCTCTTCCTTACCCTTGGATACCCTGTACAAGGGAGGCTGGGCTATATAAATATGGCCATTCTCTATAAGAGGCCTCATATATCTGTAAAAAAAGGTAAGCAACAGAGTGCGTATATGGCTTCCGTCCACATCAGCATCTGTCATGCATATAATTTTATGGTACCTTAGCTTGCTGAGATCAAATTCATTATCTATTCCTGTTCCGAAAGCGGTAACCATGGCCTTTATTTCTTCATTGGCCAGTATTTTTTCCAATCTTGCCTTTTCCACATTTAAGATCTTTCCCCGAAGGGGTAAAATTGCCTGAAAACGCCTATCTCTTCCCTGTTTGGCCGATCCGCCGGCCGAATCTCCCTCTACCAGGAATATCTCACTTAATGCCGGATCCTTCTCGGTACAATCAGCAAGTTTTCCCGGCAGCGCGGTACTCTCCAGAGCGCTTTTTCTTCTAACCAGTTCCCGCGCTTTCCTTGCAGCTTCCCTCGCCCTGGCAGCACTGATTGCCTTTTCAATTATTGCCTTGGCAACCGAGGGGTTTTCTTCCAAAAAAGCCATCAACTGCTCGCTGACTATACTCTCCACTATACCTCTGACTTCCGTATTTCCTAACTTAGCCTTGGTCTGCCCCTCAAACTGAGGTTCGATAAGCTTTACGCTGATGATGGCAACTATGCCTTCCCTGACATCTTCTCCCGTAAGATTCTCTTCGCCCTGCTTCAGCATGTTGTATTTCTTGGCATATTCATTGAGTACCCTGGTTAAAGACGACTTAAATCCTATAAGGTGGGTTCCGCCCTCCTGGGTCGAGATATTATTGGCAAAGGAATAAATATTTTCAATATACGAATCATTATACTGCAAGGCGACCTCCACCGAAGTTGTGTCTCTCTCCCCCGATATATATATGGGTTCCGGGTGTATGGGATTTTTATTTTTGTTCAGATATTTTACGAAAGAGGCAATCCCTCCGTCGTAATGATATTCCCTTTTTATACCCTCCCTTTCATCTTCCAAAATTATGCGTATACCCCTGTTCAGAAAAGCCAGCTCACGCAGACGATTACTGAGAACTTCAAGGTTGCAATTCAATTCCTCAAATATGGCGGGATCCGGCTTAAATGTAATAATGGTGCCAGTCTCACCATTGTTATTACCGACGACTTCCAATTCAGATACAGTATTGCCCCTTTCATAACGCTGTCTGTAGATATGACCGTCCCGCTTTACAT